>CAMJAP010000015.1 GCA_946403625.1 uncultured Lachnospiraceae bacterium | reverse complement strand
GACTCAAAATCTGTTGTGGGCAACCACGTGCGGGTTCAAGTCCCGCTGCCGGCATTTATCATTAATGATGCAGCGTCAAGCTGCATTTTTATTTTATGAAAAAAGGGAGGAAACTATGGCAAACGAAAAAGAAAAAAAAGATTCGGTTGAAGAAACTTCGGAAGAGATGACCGAAGAAACCACTGAAGAAACTTCTGAAGAAAACGAAAAAGAAGAAAAAGACGCTTCCAAAAAAAATTCCGGCATCACCCCGGAAGCAACTTTTGATTCACCGAACGGAAAAAGTGTACACCGCCCTATCGTTTATGTAGAGCTGGTCCTTGCGATCGTTGCTTTGGTATTTATCATCATTGCGATCCTGAACTACCGCAAATCACATAATGGCCCTCAGGATACTCTCGGTACCGAAGTCACCGTTCCCGGTACGGAAGTAACCGCGCCTGCCGAGATCGACAATTCCGCTGTCGCTGCGAACAAGCCTGCGATTCCCGATCCGGCATCCTTAAACAAGCTGACCGAGGACGAATGCAAGAAACGGGTTGCCGACGGCACCATGCTTCGTCTGGACAATTCCGACGGCACCTATGTGTATGTAAACAACTATAAAGATTCCGAATACTTTGCTTCTCAGTTGGAAGTCACCGAAGAAGTGATCGATCGATTTATCCAAGATGAACTGTTATCCACTACTATGGTTCCGGTAGCTTCCGATCATGAAGTTGCAGAACTGAACGATATCGCAAACATCGATTACTGCGGCAAAAAAGACGGTGTTGCATTTGACGGCGGTACGGCTGCCGGCTGCGACCTGGAACTGGGCAGCGGCACTTTTATTCCGGGCTTTGAAGAAGGCGTTGTCGGCATGAAGATTGGCGAAACAAAGGATATCCCGCTTACCTTCCCGGCAGACTATCATTCCGCGGAACTGGCAGGCCAGGAGGTTATCTTTACCGTTACCTTGAACTCCATCACCGCTATGGGTTACACCACCGAGCTGAACGACCAGATTGCCAACTATCTGACCGGCGGTATGTGTCCTACCGTAACGGAAATGAAAGATTATCTTCGCGAAAATGTTATGCCTTCCGAAGTGATCCGTATTTTCCTGATGGAAGACCTGTATATCTCCGGCCTTACGGAATCTGATTTTGATACTTATTATCAGAGCAACATTGATCAGATTATGGAAACCACCAATATGTACGGCATTTCCTTCGAAGAATATGTAGGCACCGAGGGCTACTCTCTTACTGAAGCACTGGATATGATCATGGAAGATTGCATCGATCAGGTCAGAGCCGATGTGCTCTATCGTGCCGTTCTGGAAAACGATCTGGAGCCGGTGAACGATGATGATATCGCTGCTCTTGCTTCTAATTACGGTTATGCCGAGAATGTCGATGAATTTGTAGAGCAAAACGGCCGCGATTATATCATGCAGTATCTGATTCGTGACAAAGCAGGCTCTTACCTGGAGGATCTGGCAAATCAGGCACGCGGTGATGTTGAAGAAACTGCTGCTCCGGAAGAAACCGAAACTCCGGAGCCCGAGGCCGAAACCGTTTCCGAAGAATCCGAAACCACCGAAACCGATGGTGAAGAAGTATCCGAAAACGCTGATTCCGAAAATTAATGAACGAGGAGAGGAAATAAATTATGAAAAAGAAACTGTTAACTATGCTTTCTGTATTGGGTACCGTAGGTACTTTGTGTGCTTGCACAAGCGGACAGCAGCCGGCCGGAACCGATGCTCCGGCTGCTGCTTCTGCTGACGCTACGGCAGACACCGCCGCTACCGATTCCGACTATGAATATATCAAAGGAAACGGCAAGCTGGTGATCGGCATCACCTACTATGAGCCGATGAACTATAAGGCTGAGGACGGCACTCTGACCGGTTTTGATACGGAATTTGCAGAAGCCGTATGCGCAAAGCTCGGCGTTACTCCGGAGTTTCAGGAGATTGACTGGGATATGAAGGAAACCGAATTGAAATCCCGTAACATCGACTGCATCTGGAACGGTCTGACCGTTACCGAAGATCGCCGTGCCAATATGGATTTCTCCAAGACCTATCTGATCAACAAGCAGTGCGTTGTGATCAATCAGGAGAACGCTTCCACCTATACGGATACTGCAAGCCTGTCCGGCGCTATGCTGTCTGCTGAGAGCGGCTCCGCAGGCGAAACCGCGATCACTTCCGATGCAAACCTGTCCCAGGCAAGCTACACCGCTTCCAATTCCCAGCAGGATGCTCTGATCGCCCTGAATGCCGGCAATTACGATGCAATCGTGATCGACTACACCATGGCTTTGTCTTCCGTTGGTTCCGGTGACTTTTCCAACCTGGTGATCGTAGACGGTATCGAGCTGGCCAACGAAGAATATGCGATCGGTTTCCGCACCGGTTCCGATATGACCGCTTCCGTAAACAGCATCATTGACGAACTGATCGCCGACGGAACACTCGAGACCATCGCTTCTCACTACGACGGCTTAACCGACCTGTATAACGCTGCTGTAAAATAACTCATTCAGATTCATCACGGAGGACTTATGTATCTGTTGCTTTCCTCTGAAACTAATCAGGCGGCTGACTTTCTGTCCGTTACCGCCAAATTGGCAGGAGGGTTCAAAACTACACTTTTATTGTTTTTTCTGACCCTCCTTTTTGCCATACCTTTCGGTTTATTATTTGCCTGCATCTCCCGTATGCGTTTCAAACCGCTCCGGTATCTGATGCGGGCTTTTATCTATGTGATCCGCGGCACGCCTTTGCTTCTGCAATTGATGATCGTGGTCTATCTGCCCGGTATCGCTTTACAAAAACCGATCACCAAATGGGAGATCTTTCACCAGAATGTTCCGCTCGCTTATTTTTGCGGTGCTTTATTTGCGTTTTCGTTAAATTACGCCTGCTATTTTGCCGAGATCTTCCGCGGCGGTATCGAGAACATTCCCAAGGGACAATACGAGGCCTGTGAAGTATTGGGCATGACCAAAACCCAAACTTTCTTCCGCGTGATCCTTCTGCAGGTGATCCGCAATATCATCGCTCCCATGAGTAACGAGGTCGTGACTTTGGTAAAAGATACCGCTCTCGCGCGTACCGTATCGGTAATCGAGATCTTTTTTACCGCCAGTGAGATCCTGCGTCTGCAGTTTATCATTTGGCCGTTATTCTATACCGGTGCCTTTTACCTTTTATTCTCGGCTCTGCTGACACTGTTATTCGGCATCCTGGAAAAGAAACTGTCCAGGTATTGGAAATAAACCGTTATTATCTTTTGAGGTGGCTATGGCTTCAGAACAATACACACAAGAAAATGCTTTATTGGAAGTAAAAGAACTGACCAAATCCTTTGGTGACACCAAGGTTCTGCGCGGCATCTCTTTTTCTTTAGAAAAGGGAGAGGTTCTGGCGATCATCGGTTCTTCCGGCAGCGGCAAGACCACGCTTCTGCGCTGTCTGAACTTTTTGGAAACCGCGGACGGCGGTCAGATCCTGGTCGGCGGCACACCGGTCTTTGATGCAGAGGATGCATCGCTGCTGTTGCCCAAGAATATCCGTAAAAACCGTCTGACCTTCGGTTTGGTATTTCAGAACTTTCAATTATTTCCGCAATATACGGTTTTGCAGAATCTGACTCTGGCTGCGGTTTTATCCGCCAAACAGAACAATCCGCAATATAAAACGGACAAAAAAACGGTTCTGGAAGAAATTGACAATCACGCTCTTGATCTGCTGAAGCGGATCGGACTGGCAGAGAAAAAAGATAACTATCCCTGTGAGCTCTCCGGCGGCCAGCAGCAACGCGTAGCGATCGCACGTGCTCTGATGCTGACACCGGCCATCCTTTGCTTTGACGAGCCTACCAGCGCATTGGATCCGGAGCTTACCAAAGAAGTCCTGCGTGTGATCCGCGATCTGAAAGAAAACGGAAACACCATGGTCGTTGTAACTCACGAGATGGATTTTGCACGTGATGTTGCAGATAAGGTGATCTTTATGGCCGGCGGCGTAATTGAAGAAAGCGGTACTCCTACGGAAGTCTTTTCCTCGCCGAAAAGCCCGCTGCTGCGTTCCTTTTTGTCACAGTAATCTTTCCGGAAAAGCACAATTCTTTCTGCATCAAAAAACAGCCTCTTACGAAGCTGTTTTTTATATTTCTTAATTTGCTTTGAACTCAATGTACTCGGTACGGATGTAAGCCGTCTTGCCGTTATAAAGGATCGTTGTCCATCCGTTCCAATCCTTTGCGATCACATCAAAGGAGGTCCCCGGATACGCCTTACCCAGCACATTTCCGTCCATATCGGCGGAACCGCGGATATTGACCGACTGCATTACGATTGCCTTACCAACCACCGTGGTGCGCTCGCCGGTATCCGTCTGCGCTCCTACTGCCACCAGATACTCGGTCTTGATATATCCGGTCTTGCCGTCAAAAAGCACCTTGCTCCAGCCGTTTTGCATCTGCTCGATGCAGGTCAGTTCCATACCGCTCTCGGCCTTACCGATCTTGTCCGCATTTTCGCTGTCGGACATACGTACATTCACCGTAGCGGTTGTTTTCACCTGGAAGGAGGTATTGCCGTTATCACCGGTCTCATCTGCCTCATTGCCGGAAACCGTCTCATCAACCTGATTCTCCGATACAGTGGCCTCGGTCGGTGTAACACTGTCCTCCGGCTGAATTCCGGCTTCTGCGGCTGCTGCAAGCCGTATTCCCACGCCATCCTTGATCATCTGGTTCAGAACGGACATATACTCTGCAAATGCTGCATCCGAATCCATCACTTCCTGATACTCGGTCTGCACTTTGGTGATCAGAGCATATACATCTTCCTGTGATGTCACACCGCGGATATAATCCACGATATTCTCATCAAAACCGCCGCTATAAATGTACAGATGATTTTCCTGATCCGTACATACCACCAGCGTTACCAGTGCAGGCGCCGGCTTATCCCAATCCTTCAGTTTCAGATCGTATGTCACATACACCATATAAGATGCTTCGTACGGTCCCGGCTTGGTATAGCAATGAATATTATCGTAGGATTCGATATATTCATATTTTGCTTCAAACTTTGCCTTTTCTACCGAATCCGTATAACTGCGGATCGCCAAAAAGGTATCCAGATCCCCGCTCTGCATCGACATAAAATACCGATTGATCAGTTCATTCACTTCCGGGATCGCATCCTCAGCCAGAGGATCCGGAGGAAGCGGGATTGCATTGGAAACTTCCGTGGTGCCGCTGCCGGCTGCATTCGTCGAAATCGTTTCCGGCAGGATCGGGGTTCCCCGATTCATCTTACCGGCAACGATGATCACCACGATACATACCACAACCGCGATCAGTGTAAAGATACAAAAGCTCAGATTTTTCTTCACCCATACACCCAGGTTGCTTCCCATCTCGCCGACAAATGACCGCAACGATTCATCACCGTGCGCTTCACTGTGTTTGTCAGATTCTTTCGCAATATCCTCGTATGTTTCCGAGAGTTCTTCGTCAGAGATCAGTTCTTCGGAAATCAGATCTTCGGAAAGCATTTCTTCAGAAATCTGCTCTTCCCCGTTGATCGTTTCCTCTTCCGGTGTTTGCTCCGGATCAGTCAATGCAGCCAGTTCTTCGTAAAAAGCCTCTTCCGGCATCTCTGTATAAGATTCCGGATCCGGCGTTATACCTGCATCTGCCTCGACTTCCATCGCTTCCGATACCTCTTCGATCGGATCCCGGAATGTTTCATCCAATGTATGTTCTACCATGTCCTCAAAGGACTCTTCTGCACCATCTTCCGATGTCTCTTCCAATGTTTCTTCCGCAAGAACGTCCTGAATTACTTCTTTCTCAGCAAACTCTTCTGACTGGTTCGGATGGTTTTTCTTCCGTTTCCTTCCCATAAAGCCCTTCCTTATATTCGAATCCGTTTTATCCAAAAGAAAAAATGCACCCGGCAGGAATCGAACCTGCATCAATGGCGTCGGAGGCCATCATTCTATCCGTTAGACTACGAGTGCATACTTGATTATACTAGCATAATCCCCCTTTTTTGTCCAGTATTTTTTAGGTAATGATGGCCCGGAACGCAAACCGGTATCTTACATTTTCTGCCCCGGGCCATCGTCTTATCACTTACTTACCAAACCGCGTACGCTTCTTTTTCCACGATACCCAGATGGTCTTTTTTAATATCATAATAATACACCGAATCCGATAATACCTCTTCCTCCGGTACCTCACTCTCATTGACTTCCTTCACCATTTCGAGCAGCACCTCCGGATTTTCCAATCCGAGATCCGGCAACAGGATCGTTTCATGCACCGAAGACGGCAATACATAAAAATTGCTGTGAATCTCCTGTCCGATCTGTTTTAACAATCCCGGATACAAAATGCATCCTGCACCATATCTCCGGCTTCGATTCGTAAGAATATACATCGGTGCCCGGCCTCCATGATGGATCATATCCCGCAATAGTTCATCCATAGACAATTCGCCCGGCCATTCCGGATTCCACGGGTTGTGTTTATGTTGCATCGGATAATTCTGCCGATAGAGGATCTCCCGCATCAGATCTTCCATATTTCGAATGGCCGGCGGCAGCAATTTACCGGCATTCGTCAGCGCATACGAAAACAGATCCTCCGCCGTAATCCCCCACATTTTCATATGACTGTTTCGTATCGTAATCGTCGCATGTCCGTCTATCTGCTCTTCATCGAGCAGATAATAAAACACGATCGCCATATCCAGATAAGGGATATACGGTACTTCCTCCAATAATTTATGATTCTTCGGAATGTTGACCAGCTTAAATGCAAATCGACTCTTTGCCTTTTCCAGATCAACATATTCCGTCACATCAAACGAATTCTCCAGACGATTCTTTTCCAGTGCATTTTTGATCAGGCGCATAATATTCGCAAACGTTTCTCCGTCCTCATATCGTTTGTAACACTCTTCCAGATAGATCGTCGGAGTGATATTGACATCCGTCCGATAGATCGACACTCCGTGCAGTGTAATCCCGTTATTCTTCGGCACCTCGCTGATCCGAACCACTGCGCCTTCTTCCAAATCTTTTTCCAATGCTGCCTTTACCTTTTCGCAAAAATCTTTCATTTCCATTATAAAATCCTCCAAAACTATTAATCCAAAATCATTAAACTTTTTACTTTGCTGAATGTTACGAATCGGATCACGAAATGTGTATCCTCTTAGATGTTCAGAATCAAAAGAATAAAAAAGACAATAGTATCCGTTTTATACGGTTACTATTGTCTTACAGATGTTCTACGTTTTTTCCTGATGTGTATCAGGAAATCATACCATTATACGCGGCTCAGATATTCGCCTGTTCTGGTATCGATCTTGATCTTATCGCCTGTGCTGACAAACAAAGGTACCTGTACCTGTGCGCCTGTCTCAACAGTTGCCGGCTTGGAAGCACCGGTAGCAGTATCACCCTTGAAGCCCGGCTCGGTATCGGTAATCTCCAGCTCTACAAACAGAGGCGGCTCGATTGCAAATACGTTACCGTTGTGAGAGCAAACCTTAACCATTTCGTTCTCTTTTACGAACTTCAGAGTATCACCAACGGTCTCAGCGTTGAGTGCGATCTGCTCATAGTTCTCGGTATCCATGAAGTTGAACAGATCTCCATCGGAATACAGATACTGCATTTCTTTTCTATCGATTCTTGCCTGCGGGCACTTTTCAGTCGGACGGAAAGTACGCTCTACCACACCGCCATTCTTGATATCTTTCAGCTTTGTTCTAACGAAAGCAGCGCCCTTGCCCGGCTTTACATGCTGGAATTCTACGATCTGGTATACGCTGTTGTCCAATTCAATCGTCATACCGTTTCTGAAATCACCTGCAGAAATCATGATACTATCCTCCTAGATTGTCTAACAAAATTCAAAATAATACTTGTATATCTTACTAGAAATGAATTCAGATTGCAACTGTTTTTTTCATAAAAATGCAAAAAGTTTATCGTTGCTACATGCTTACCATTTAAAAACCCCGGCAAGAGGTCTGCCGGGGTTTGAGTTTACTGAATATTCAGGATCAATCCTGTGCTACGTCCTTCATGGAGAAGGTGTATCTGCCCGGGTTCTTCGGGTCCTTGCCAAGGCAAACAACCTTAACTTCCTGGCCAAGGCTCAGTACATCTTCTACCTTGTCGATGCGGCGGTTTGCGATACGGGAGATATGAACCATACCTTCCTTGCCCGGTGCAAACTCTACGAATGCGCCGAAATCTTTGATGCTTACTACTTTACCTTCAAAGATCTGGCCTTCTTCATAATCGGTTACAATGGTCTCTACCATCTTGATCGCAGCATCCATAGCGTCCTTGTCGGTACCGCATACGCTGACTGCACCGTCTTCGGAGATATCCATCTTCACGCCGGTACGCTCAATGATCTCATTGATGGTCTTACCACGCTGTCCGATCACATCACCGATCTTGTCCGGATCGATCTGGATATGAACGATCTTCGGAGCATAAGCATTTACAGTTGCACGCGGCTCAGCGATCGCCGGCTTCATGCAGTTCTCCATAATGAAGAGTCTTGCGTCACGGCAACGAGCGATAGCGCCTTCTACGATCGGTCTGGTCAGACCATGGATCTTGATATCCATCTGGATCGCAGTGATACCATCCTTGGTACCGGTTACCTTAAAGTCCATATCGCCGAAGAAGTCTTCCAGGCCCTGGATATCGGTCAACAGAACAAAATCATCATCGGTCTCACCGGTTACCAGACCGCAGGAAATACCTGCAACCATCTTCTTGATAGGTACGCCGGCTGCCATCAGGGACATACAGGATGCACAGGTGGAAGCCATGGAGGTGGAACCGTTGGACTCAAATGTCTCGGATACGGTACGGATTGCATACGGGAACTCTTCCTCGCTCGGCAGTACCGGGAGCAGAGCTCTCTCTGCCAGTGCACCGTGACCGATCTCACGACGGCCCGGTCCGCGGCTTACCTTGGTCTCGCCTACGGAGTAGGACGGGAAGTTGTAGTGATGGATATATCTCTTGATACGTACATTCTCATCCAGACCGTCTACCTTCTGCGCTTCGGAAAGCGGAGCCAGGGTCGTCACATTGCAGATCTGGGTCTGTCCACGGGTGAACATAGCAGAACCATGTACACGCGGGATGATATCTACTTCTGCAGCCAGCTTACGGATCTGGGTGATCTCACGGCCGTCCGGACGCTTGTGATCTTTCAGGATCATCTTACGTACAGTCTTTTTCTCGTACTGATACAGTGCCTCGCCGATCAGGCCCAGCCACTCTTCGTTATCAGCAAATGCCTCTTCCAGTTTCTTCTGGATCTCGGAGATATTTGCTTCTCTCTTCTGTTTTTCATCCGTGAATACTGCAACTTCCATCTCTTCAGGAGGAACGATCTCTTTCATCTTCGCAAACAGTTCCTCAGGAATTGCGCAGCTCACATACTCGTGCTTCGGCTTGCCAACCTCTGCTACGATGTTATTGATCCAAGCAATGATCTTCTGATTGATATCGTGTGCGGTATAAATAGCCTCCAGCATCTTGGATTCAGGGATCTCATTTGCACCGGCTTCGATCATGATCACCTTCTGTGCAGTGGAAGCTACAGTCAGCTTCAGATCGCCGCTTGCCCACTGCTCCTGGGACGGGTTAACGATCAGTTCACCATCGATCATACCCATCTGTGTCATAGCACACGGACCGTCAAACGGAATATCGGAAATGCAGGTTGCGATCGCAGAACCGAGCATAGCCACCAGTTCCGGACGGCATGCCGGATCAACACTCATTACCAGGTTGTCCAGGGTTACATCATTTCTGTAATCCTTCGGGAACAACGGTCTCATGGGACGGTCAATCACGCGGCTGGTCAGGACCGCATTCTCGCTTGCCTTACCCTCACGCTTGTTAAAACCACCCGGGATCTTGCCTACCGCGTACATCTTCTCTTCATACTCTACGGACAGAGGGAAGAAATCAATACCGTCACGCGGTTTCTCAGATGCGGTAGCCGTTGCCAGCACAGTGGTATCGCCATAGTGCATAAATGCTGCACCATTTGCCTGTGCGGATACTCTGTTGATATCCACAGACAGGGTACGGCCGCCGATCTCAATACTGTAAGTCTTAAATTCTTTTGCCATTTTGCCTCTCCTTTTCTGATTGATTTTGGATTTTTTTCAGAAAGGCCGCCTCCGAAAACACTGAAGAACATCGGTTTTATATGCTTCCGCCACTCTTCAGTGGTCTCGCCGGCATTGCCCTTCTGAAAATAAAAAAGTTATTTATAAATAAAAATGGATACAGAAAGCCCATAGACTTCCTGCACCCATTTCCATTTTCTTACTTTCTCAGACCAAGCTTCTCGATCAGAGCACGATATCTCTCAATATCGATCTTCATCAGGTAATTGAGCAGACCACGTCTCTTACCGATCATCTTATACATACCACGACGGGAATGATGATCCTGCGGATGCTCCTTCAGGTGTGCGGTAAGCTCCTCAATTCTTGCGGAAAGAACTGCTACCTGAACCTCCGGTGAACCGGTATCGCCTTCGGTACGAGCGAAATCCTTCATGATGGACTGCTTCTTTTCTGCTGAAATCATTTTATTTCCTCCTATTATAATGATTGTTTGCCTGATCTAAGCGAATGGCCGAGGTGCCGATCCCCTGGACCAGGTGAGTTTCCTGCCGTGGACAACCCACAGCAACGAAAATGATTATAGCATAGTAAATACGGATTGTAAACAACATTTTTTCCGAACAGGATCCCTATGTTGTATCCGCACATAATAATTCTCGGGGGATCACTCCCCCGAGAACCTGTTAACTGCCTTTAGTCTTCGGTTACCGCCTGCGTTACAGCTGCCTGTACAGCTGCCTTTGCCGCTTCACCATCTTCCAGCCCGTTCACATTGATGTTCTTGGTTACCTTTGCATCATAGGTGCTTGCCTTCATGATCTCGGTAAAGTCTACACCGGTTGCTTCGGTCATAGTATCAAATACCTGCTTCATAACCACCGGCATATTTCCGGAGATCTGGGACACACCGTTGTTGTCACCGCCACCATAGATGTTGACCTTTTCGATCGCGGAAAGCGGCTTCGCTACCTCGGCTGCCATCTGCGGAAGGATGTTTACCATCATTTCTACGACTGCAGCACCATTGTACTTCTTGTAAGCTTCTGCCTTCTTCTCCATTGCTTCTGCTTCTGCAAGACCCTTTGCACGGATTGCTTCTGCTTCTGCACGACCTTTTGCGGTAATACCGGCCGCTTCCTGCTCTGCCAGATATCTGGCTGCATCTGCCTTTGCCTTCTGCGCTTCTGCTACCTGCTCCTGCTCATACTTCTCAGCTTCTGCCTGACGCTGACGCTGGATCAATTTTGCTTCTGCATCCTTTTCAGCCTTGTACTTCTCAGCATCTGCCTGACGTTCTACCTGTGCAGCCAGTTCCTGCTGACGAACGATAACTTCTTTCTGCTTCAATTCTGCTTCACGCTCTGCCTTAGCGATCTGTACATCCACGGTAGCGGTCTCGATGGTACGAGCCTGCTCCTGTCTCTGGATCTCATACGCTGCATCTGCCTCAGCTCGCTTGATATCAGCCTGTACCTTCAATTCGGACTTGCGGATATCCAGTTCGTTGTTCTTCTGTGCGATCTGGGTCTCTGCGGAAATGTGTGCATCGTTTGCATCCTTACGAGCGGATGCCTGTGCTACTGCGATTTCCTTCTCCGCATTTGCACGGGAGATTTCTGCATTCTGACGGATCGCTACGGTGTTTGCAATACCGAGGTTTTCAATTACGCCCAGGCCTGCATCATCGATGTTCTGGATGTTGAAGGATACGATCTCAAGACCCATCTTCGCCATATCCAGTGCTGCATTGTCCTGTACCATTGCCGCAAACGTTTTACGGTCGTTCATGATGTCCACCAGCTTCATTGCGCCGATGATCTCACGAAGGTTACCTTCCAGAACATTTACAACCATCTGGTTGATGTACTGGGAATCCTTGTTCAGGAAGTTTTCTGCTGCTGCTTTGATCAGCTTCTCATTGGTACCGATCTTTACGATGGCTACAGAGTCAACCATAATGTTGATGTAGTCCAGTGTCGGGATCGTTTTGGATGTTCTTACATCGATGGACAGCATCTTCAGAGAAAGACGGTCCAGTCTCTGCAGGAACGGAATCCTCACGGAGCTTCGTCCGATGATGTACTTGGGTTCCTTCTGCATACCTGAGATGATGATTGCCTGATCGGTAGGTGCCTTTACATAACCCATCGCGATGATGATCAGCAAAAAGATGACCACACCCGCAATCAAAGCGACCAATAAAATTGGATCATTCATAAGTTAGTTCCTCCTCATTTTGACTTGTTTATAGTTACTTTTTTATTTATCAATACCGGCAGACTTATGTGCCTGCCGGTAAATGATATCTTTACTATTCTTACTTTACAAAGATAACTTTGGAGTCTTCCAAATCATCGTATCCGCCGGAAAATGCTTCTCCGTCTTTATGACCTGTACGATCCGAATTATCCAAATATATTGCAAATGCATTTCCGGTGCTGTTTACAACAATCTTCGGCAACAATTTCTGTCCGTCCCTCGGCGTTGATTCATATCCATGCTCTGCCAACGGGGTTGTCCACGGATTATAGCCTACAACCTCTCCTACTGTTTCCGCAAACTTACAAGTGAGTCTGTCGCCATAATAACTTGCTTCCCAACCAAATGACAACTGATTCGGACTCGTCAAATCACTAATCCAGTATTTCGTAGAATTATTACCATCAGAGATCACTTCCGGATCCATCAGCGCATAGGTGATTGCACTATGGAGTGTATCAAGTCGCTGCGTATCCGCAGAGACTTTTGCTTTTTCAATGTACCGGATCAACTGTGGCGCCATTACTCCGACCAAAATAGCCATAATAGCGATCACAATGATCAGCTCCACCAGCGAAAAACCTTTGTTGCACCTCAACTTCTTCATTCCTTTTCCCTCCATATAGTTGTTTGTACATTGAGCCGTCCGTCTGGCCGACCCGTTGTTCGTTGTTGATGAATTCAGTATAGGATTTTGTCACCCAAAACTCTACCAACACGAATTTGCACTTTCGCAACTCTTAGTTGCAGACCCTTGCGGATGCAAACAACTGTAGAATACTATAAGGGTATCTTCTGTTTTTCGCAAGACGATTCATAACGATTCAGATGGCTTCCGTGACTTTCTTAAGCCAGTTTTCCTCATCGATCGTTTCCATAAAAGGCATCAGCTTTTCCCTCACCTGCTGATGATAGGTATTTAACCATTTTCGTTCCTTGGCATTCAGCCAAGCGGGATCGATCGCATCGAGATCGATCGGTACCCAGGTCAGCGGCTCAAACGCAAGAAATTCTCCGTCGCCGTTTACCGCCTTTTTGATCACCAGCAGAATGTTTTCCGTACGGATCCCGTGACTGCCGGCCACATAGACGCCCGGTTCATCGGAAAGTACCATGCCCGGTCGTAATTCCGCTTCCTTACTGTTGGAGAGATATTTCCAGCGAACATTCTGCGGTCCTTCATGCACATTGAGCATGTAGCCGATGCCGTGACCGGTACCGCACTTGTAGTCCATCTCCATTTCCCAGATCGGTTCTCTGGCAAGAATGTCAATATTTCTGCCGGTGCACCCCTGCAGGAAGATCGCATTCTGCATTGCCAGCATACCGGCTGCCACACGGGTAAAGTGTTTCTTGAGTTCCGAAGGGATCTTTCCGATGGCCAGTGTTCTGGTCACATCGGTCGTTCCGCCTTCGTACTGTCCGCCGGAATCCACCAGATAAAAATTGTCCGTGCCGATCTGCGCGCAGTTTTCTTCCGTTGCTTCATAATGCATCATCGCCGCATTGGCTCCGAAGGCACTGATCGTGGTAAACGACAGATCGTTGCAGTCCGGCTGCTCCAGACGCATCGCATCCAGTTTCTTCTGCGCATCCACTTCGGTCATGGCCTCTTTCCCGGCGTGTTCCTTCATATAATACAAAAACCGGGTCAGGACCGCACTGTCCTTCAGATACACTTTACGGATATTCTCGATCTCCGTTGCGTTCTTGATCGCTTTCATCTCTTCTGTCGGATTGCGCAGATCCAGCAGTTCATTTTCTCCGCGCTCCAGCAGTCTCACGGTCAGATAATTGGTATTGTCCAGATCGATCAATACCGGTCCGCCAAAGTTGATCTTTGGCAGATCCTTGTAAAAATCTTCATAACATTTTAAGGTGATGTCAAAATCCATCGCCAGCTGCCACAACTCATCCGAGATTGCCTCTTCCTTCGCATAAAGGGTTACGGCATATTTCGTGATCATCGTATAGGCATACGCTACCGGGTTATATGCGATATCGCCGCCCCGGATGTTAAACAGCCACATCTGATCATCCAGTTTGGAAATGATATGCGCTGCAGCACCTACGCGGTCCATTTCTTCACGCAGATCACACAGTTTTTCATGATAGGATTTTCCGCACAGTTCCGGAGCCAGTACCGTGATCGTCTCTCCGCTGTCCGCAGGACGGTCTTTCCAGATCTCCTTCGTCAGGTTTTTCCCCACGAGAAATGCAGCACCGATAGAACGCAGTGCTTCATAGATATCGCGTCCCTGTCTGGCACTGATCAGCTTACCGTCGGCAAGCAGTTTATCCCCGCTGGCCACCTGGTCTTTCAGATATTCCACCAGTTTTGGCACACCCGCGTCGCCCATACGCATCAGCGTGATCCCGGTGCCGTCCAGTTCCTTTTCGGCCTGCACGAAATAACGCCCGTCCGTCCAAAGACAAGCTTCATGCATTCCGACCAACAGCGTACCGTTCGATCCGGTAAAGCCGGAGAAAAACTCTCTTTCCTTATAACAGTCGTTGATATATTCCGATGCATGCGGGTCCGTCGTCACCATCAGATACCATTGTGCCTTATGGACCGCCATCACCAGACGCAATTCTTCCAGTCGTTTTCTGATCACATCTGCCTGAACCATCTTATTCCTCCACGCTTACGCGTATGTCAGTTCAAAAACTGCTTTGTTGCGGATGCTCCGACACGGTCGCATCCCAGTTCGATAAATTCCTGCAGCGCTTCTTTGGTACGAATGCCGCCGGCTGCCTTGATCTTTACCTCCGGTCCGATATTCGCCTTCATCAGCTTCACATTTTCCACCGTAGCACCGGCCGTTCCGAAACCGGTAGAGGTCTTGATATAATCCGCCCCGGCCTTGGTCACCAGCTCACTCGCCTTGATGATCTCTTCCTCGCTCAGATAGCAGGTTTCGATGATCACCTTCAAAACTTTGCCATGGCAACTTTTGCGCAATGCCTGGATCTCTTCGAGCACGGCATCGTAGTTTCCGGCTTTCATAAATCCGACATTGATCACCATATCGATCTCATCCGCACCGTTTAAAATCGCATTTTCCGTCTCAAAGATCTTGGTCACCGTGGTATTGTAGCCCAAAGGGAAACCGATCACGGTACAGATCTTCAGCGCATCGCCGTATTTTTCTTTCACCGGCTGCACATAGCACGGCGGAATACATACGCTTGCGGTATGCAGTTCGATCGCCTCATCACAGATCACCTGTATCTCTTCCCATGTTGCAAAGGGCTTTAATAAAGTATGATCCACATGTGTTATCATTTCTTTGATATCCATCTTCGCATCCTGCCTTTCTGTCTACGAATCTTATCTGCCTCTGTAAAAATGCACCCGGTTCTTGCCGGACTGTTTTACATAGTACATTGCCATTTCCAGTTTGTGATACAGCGTTTCAAAGTCTTTGCCATGATGCGGTGAAAATACCGCCGTGACCGAAGCCGTCAATTCCTGCCCGCCGCCTCTGGCTGCATTTGCCTGTGCCATTACATTACCGCAGATTTCTTCGCAAAAACTCATCAGTTCCGCTTCACTCAGCGCCGTCGGAATAAAGATCACAAATTCATCGCGGCCCATACGCCCGATCACACTGTCGTTTAACGCTATATCTTTCAGTGCTTCGGTAAAGCGAATGATCACACCGTCGGCATTGCTATTTCCCTGCTCCTGCAAAAACTCGTCAAAACCGTCAATATCGACCATCACCAGCTCCGCACCGCTGTGCATAAAACGAAGCCGTCCGTTCACTTCCGCCGCCATATACTCGTCTTTGAGCAGGTCGGTCAACAGATCTCTGCGCCCGGTCGCCAGCAGGTTTTTGCGCATATCTTCCATCTGCAGCACCTTTTCGATGCGCCCCAGCATAACCTCTGCTTCAAAGGGTTTGGTAATGAAATCGAGCGCGCCCATCTTAAGACCGCGCATCTCGCTTTCATGTTCTGTATCTGCTGTTAAAAATATAATGGGAATGTTGGCCGTGTGCGGATTGAGCTTGATCTGTTCCATCGTCTCGTATCCGTCCATTTCCGGCATCATGATATCCAGAAGGATCAGATCCGGACGGTTTTTCTTCAGAAAATTCAGAGCCTGTTTGCCGGATTTTGCCATGGAAAGATGGTAAAAAGGCTGCAGAACTTCCGCAGCACTTTTCAGATTTGTCGTCACATCATCTACCATCAAAATATGCTTCATCCGTATTCCCCCAACGCCCCATAAGAACTAATTAAATTATAGTCCTAAGAATTTCTTTACCTGTGCCGGCATTTCTTCCGTCTCGCATACGATGTCATGAAGAACCGCTGCACTGCGGATATCTTCGATGGCCTGCGGGATCTCCACGCCGGATTTTTCGCACAGAATATCGATCAGCGCAAAGTCATCCTTCGATTCGTTTGCCGCATCGATCGCAGTCATTACCGTTCTGGCAAACTTGTAGGGGCTGGCCGTGGATGCAACCACACAAGCCTTGTTATCGCCGGTCTTCTTGCGATAATCTTCATATACCGCACCTGCCACAGCCGTGTGCGGATCGATGATATAGCCGGTCTCCTCGTACAGTGCCTTGATAAATGCGGCACACTTGGCTTCATCCGTATAACCGCCGACAAAATCGGTCAGTTTTGCCTTCATATCATCGGTAATGGTATAGGCACCTTTTTCTGCCAGATCGGCCATCAGCGCCTTGTCCTTTGCATCATCGCATCCCGCGATCAGATAGATCAGACGCTCCAAGTTACTGGAGATCAGGATATCCATGGACGGAGATCCGGTCAGCATAAACTTGCGGTCTCCGGAGAATTCGTGACTCTGATCATCCATGGTGTGCAGCTTATCATAGGTACCGGTCGTAAAGAAGTCGAACAATACCTTGTTGGTGTTGGATGCACAGATCAGCTTCGCAATAGGAATGCCCAGCTGCTTTGCAAAATAAGCCGCCAGGATGTTACCGAAGTTTCCGGTCGGTACGCAGACATTGATCTGCTCGCCTTCCGCGATCTTGCCGTTCTTCAGCAGATTCAGATAAGAATATACATAGTAAACGACCTGCGGTACCAGACGGCCGATATTGATGGAGTTTGCAGAAGAAAATACAAAACCTTTCTCCTTCAGTTCTGCCTTCAGTGCCGCATCGTTAAACATCATCTTTACGCCGGTCTGCGCATCGTCAAAGTTACCGGTAATGCCGACTACACGCACATTCTTGCCGCGCTGGGTCACCATCTGCTTTTCCTGTACCGGAGACACGCCGTGCTTCGGATAAAATACCATAATACGGGTGCCCGGCACATCCGCAAAACCGGCCAGAGCTGCCTTTCCGGTATCACCGGAAGTTGCCGTCAGGATCACGATTTCTTCCTTGCAGCCGTTCTTCTTTGCAGCCGTCGTCATCAGATACGGCAGAATGGAAAGTGCCATATCCTTAAATGCGATGGTCGCGCCGTGGAACAGTTCCAGATAATATGCGCCATCCGCATAAGTCAGCGGAGCGATCTCTTCGGTATCGAATTTCTCATCATACGCGTGGTCGATGCAGTATTTCAACTCTTCCTCGGTATAATCCGTCAGGAACAGCTTCATCACTTCATATGCCACACCGCGGTAGTCCATATCTTTTAACTTGCCGATCTCCACATCCAGCTTCGGCAGCTGATCCGGCACAAACAGACCGCCATCCTCTGCCAGTCCCTGCAATACCGCCTGGGAAGCCGTCAGTTTCTTTTCGTTATTTCTTGTGCTGTGGTACAAAATATTCATTTCTTTCATTCCTTTCCTTATTCCCCATATCGGGAAGCTGGAGGTATCCTCACCCCAAATTGTCATATAGTATACCATCAAATGATAATTTTGGCAATTATGCTCATATGATACACTATATATTCACCTTGCAAGATTCCGGCCGGCGTGCATATAATAGATGCATGGCTAAGGGGAATACCGGGGTTTACGAGACAATCAAAAAAGACGGGAGCACCTATTATCGTGCCTCCATCACCTGCCGCAGGCGACATATCAGTCTGGGCAGTTATGACACGCATGAAGAAGCCCATCGTGCATATATTCAGGCGCGTCTATTGTTGCATGACCGTTCGGTCGGCGTTCTGGATTACCATGCGCCGTCTGCCCTGCCGTTCGAAAAATGGGTTTCTTTGATCAACTTCCGTGATAACGGCCTGTATATCTCCAATCCGGTCTACATCATGCGGAAAATGTTCTATTACTACCTGAACCCCGATGAGATCCTGAAATTCGATGCCGACGAACTGTTCTACTATTCGTCCCACAAGATCCAGCGGCGCGGCAACCATTATTTTGCCGCCGATTACGGCATGCAGGTCAATATCTTAAACAGATACGGGATCCGCTCCTATGCCGTGGAAGGCCGCGATTATTTTTTCGTAAACGGCGATGTACTGGATTTCCGTTCCTCCAATTTGAATATCGTGAACCGCTATGTCGGTGTCACCAAAGAAGTGCATCGCGGCAAGACCGTCTATCGCACCCGCATCCATATCCGCGGGAATTATATCGTCGGCGATTACGACAGTGAGGAAAAAGCTGCCGCGGCCTATAATGTGGCTGCGGATCTGCTCAATAAACTGGGGTGCAAAAAGAATTATCCGCGAAACTATATTGAAAGCCTTTCCGAAGCGGAATATAAAGAGATGTGTAAATCTCTGGTTTTGTCTCAAAAACTGTATGAACTGAATTTCTGAAACACAATCCGAAAACTCAAAATTGCTATACAACCTCATAACATTAAAAAGCCTCCTGCGAACAGGAGGCTTTTGATCGGTCATGCCGTGCTTTCAGGGGGATACACGCCACTTCCGACTGTTTAAAGTATAAACCTTTTAACGATTTAAAGCAAGTCATTTTGTTTGATATTACTAACACTTTATTATTTCAAAACCATCCAAATTCCTTACCGCACCTTGTAATCCGTAAAACAGATATTCATTCTGGCGCCGCCGGTAATACCGTCCACTTCGCCGTCCAGATCATACTGCCACATCGTAAACAGATAGGGGTAATCCGGCAGATCGCCTTCGCCTGCATACCATACATCGTAGCCGATCATCGAACCCAGAGAATACTTTTTCATCAGCGTAGCCTTATCCCCGTATAAGAGAGAGAAATATCCCGCATCCTCCACATTTTTCATAAAGGTCAGCACCGCATTGGTTCTGGGCATCTTCTCCAGCGAATCCGTTCTGGCTTTTCCGGAGCCCAGCGGCATCACCGACACCGCCAGTGGATATTCCAGTGTGATCTCGTTTTCGCTGATTGAAGCCAGACAGTAATCCACTTCTTCCTTGGCCTCTTCCGTAGTTACCGCTGCCGTTACAAAATAGGCCCCGATATCCAGTTCCGCTTCTCTGGCTCTGGTATAATTGTCCAAAAAATTCTCATCCAGAGAGAGTTCTCCGGAAGAGTATCCGCGCTGCCCCATACGCAACATCACAAAATCCACACCGGCTTCTTTCAGTTTTTTAAAATCCACAAATTCCTGGTCTTTGGAGATATCCACGCCCACAAAACTTTTTTTGGTATTGTTCTCGTAATACTGCATAAACGGTTTCTGATAAACAAAGCCCGTCATATCATACTGACAACGTGCCAGATACGGATTGATCTCGGCCCATTCCTCATGCCCGTCCGCATAGGTGATCAATGTATGCATACCGTCCGTGGACGGGTCCGGTGCTTCCGTCGGTGTCACGGTGGGTTCCGCCGTTACTGCCTCGGTGGTCGGTGTTGCTTCGGGCTTGTCATAGGCGTGCCAGAATCCCAGATCCTCCGCGGTCCTGGTCTCTCCCGAAACATAGCCTTCCAGATCCGAAGAAATCTTTCCGTTCTGTGCCGTACCCGCGGGCGTACTTCCCGTGCCGGCCGGTTTTTTCGGTTCCTCCAGATTGGCATACAATACCACCGCTACTACAAGCAAAACAAACAGGCTTACCAGCAGAAGGGCGGTTTTGAAAGTCCCCTTCTGCTCCTGCCTGTTTGCATAGCTGTCAAAATCTTCAAATTCTTCGTCAAAGTGATCGTCGAGTTTCATCGTTTTCCCATAGGCGCCGTACTTTTGGACGGTCCGGCTTTTTCCGGTACCGCCGTACGTTGATGTTTCTCTTTCCTGTTTTCTCCAAACACTTCCTGCTGCAGGCTTTCGAAATCGACTTTCACACGATTGCTGATCTTTTTCTCTTCCTGCGCATCTACGGGCAGATTCGGATTCAAGGCATTATTCATGCACCGGTCAAAGGTGGCGGATTGATTCTTCGCAAAGTGATCCAATCCTTTTGCAACAATCAGCAATGCGTCGCGTTCCACGCCTTCCTCCTGCAGATCCCGGATCACTTTTTCGGACTGTTTTGAAACATCCTCCAAACACTCGCGGATCTCTGCCGGAGTATTCTCCGGACCAAGCCCTTTCATTTTTTCTATGCTATCGCGTATCTGTCCATATTTTACAGACCCATGCAGCATTTCGTCAAATACATTTTCCATTTCCTCTGCCGCAGCCGACAACGCCTCTACAAAAACTCCGGAATACAGCACCGCCTTATCTTTCTGTTCCATTACGAAACTCCTTTCGTCCTTACTTTTTCGTAAAGGTATGTGATCTTTTCTCTATCTCGTTTGAAAGTATAGCACCCCAAGTGCAAGCAAAGTGCAAGCCAAACCGGTACAAATATATTTTTCATACAAAAAAAGCGGCAGCCGAAGGGCTGTCGCTTCCTGATACGCTTCGGGTACGATTTATTGTGCGATGGCGGCTACGGCACGATCATAATCTCCGTTTACGGTCGCTACCACATCCACGAGACAGTTGTACAGATCCTCCGCCGCATCTTCTGCCTTTTCATTCGCGGTACGCAATACATATTTATGCACCAGCGCCCCCGCCTCCGGGATCACCAAATAACTGCCCAGCAGTGTTTCCGTATTGATCTCGTTTAACTTTACCAAAGTATCTGCGATCTGATCCTCCGCGATCTCGTTGGCCAGTACCGACATAATATGATAATATCCGTACTTTCCCGGTTCCTCTACCGGCACCTCACTGATCTCGGTCACGATCACTCCGTCTTCGGCCTCTCCGATAGAATCCAATACCAGGCGCAGCACAAAGGTGCCGTCCATATTGTCATAAGAAATCTCCATCGTATCCTCTGCCAGTCTGTCTCTTAATACTTCCAATGCTGTTGCCATTTTATTTTCCTCCTGATTTGGTTGACTTATTTTTTTGTTTTCGGGCTCATCTGCAGTTTATCTTCCGTCTGCTTTTTGTACTCTTCCGCCCTTTTCTTTTTGTATTCTTCTACCTTTTTCTCGTGAATCTTGCTCTTATCGCGTCCTACGATCTTGTCAAAATCCTCTCTGCCGCCGATCTCATTGTAGATCTCTTTTGCACTCTTGCCCTGCAGTCCGCCGGCCTCTTTCAGTTTGGTTGCACCGTTTTCAATGCCGAACTGTTCTGCCTGCTTTATGCGGCTGTGCAGATGCAATGCGGTCTCGGCGCGTACCCGGCTGGCGTATTCCTTTACGCTGCCGATCCTGGTCTCTTTGAGGATCTCACGCTCGATATCACTGCCCTGCAGACCGTACTGATTCTTATACCGGCGATAATTATCCATCGAACCGAAGATATCCTCCATCATCAGTTCACGATCCGTCTTGTTCTTCATCTGATGAACGATCAGATCCACCGGTGATACATGGCTCAATGCTGTAGTGACTGCAAAGGTGATCGCACCGGTTCCGGTCAGCGTTCCTCCTGCAGAGATGCCGGCATTCATAGCGGTTCTCATGATGCCTTCTTTCTGCTTATCCTCGTTTTGTTTTACCATATCGCGCGAAGATTGATTCAGATGTCGGATCACGTTCTGATCCGTCAGGTTCAGGGATTTGTCTTCGTCAGTCAGTGCATTCAATTTCTCATTGGTCTTTGCCAGCTTGTTGAAACCATCTACACCATCAATGATCGTAATGACCGGTCCCAAAAGGAAGGATTGATCTGCCAGCGAATTTTTCACACCGCCCTGTTTGAGCACAGCGCCCAAAATCTTCATACCGGACTGTACATTTTTGATATGCTGTTTTGCCTGGTCCAGTTTTTGCGCATCTTCCTTGGGAAGCGCCAATCCGGTAACCGAAAGATTCAATGCTCCTGCCAGATTTGCGTAGGTCCCGCCCACATCATACAGTTTCATGATCTTCCCTGCCTGATCCATCAGGTTGGTGACCAATCCGGCCATGTTCTTTTCTTTTTCCTTGCCTTCCGCCATATTGAGCGCATTTCCGAATGCCTTAGCAAAGTTGCTGACCACCAGCTTGCTGCCCGCAGCTCCGAGATAAGCTTCTGCCTCGAATGCTTCGCTTTGCATTTCCTTCTGCACCTTTTTCAAGTTCTGCAGCGTACCGTTCTGTTTCTGCGGTTCTTTCTGTTCCTTCTTTGCTTTTTCCTGCAGCTGCTCCAGCGTGATCCTGGTCTTTCTGTGTTCCGGCGTATCCGGGATCATGACATTGGCCAGATCAAATTTGTTCAGGCTTTGCAGCATTCCCAGGCCCGGATCTTCCCGAACAAACTTGCCTTCGCTGTTCATCTCCGTCAGTTCCACATCGCCGGTCTTGCCTTTTTCCATATCGCCTGCATTGCGCTTGATCCGTTCCTTATCCGCGCGCAAACGGATGTGGGAACGGATCTCCGTTTGATTCATGACATCCGCACGGAAACGGCTCATTTTTTCCTCGTAAAGCTTACCTTTATCCTGCTCGCGCAGCATTTCATGAATCCGGTTTTCCTCAAAACCGTAAGTACGGTCACTCTCAAACTTCCAATCCGTATGCTTACTTTTCAGATAATCAAAACCGCTGGCCGCATGATGCGCCAGTCCTTTGGCTGCCTGCGCCGTCTTTTTTCCAAACCACGATGCCGCCTCACGCACTTTCTTTCCGAAGGTACTGTTATGCAGTTTCTTCGCTCCGGTCACGATCGGGGATATTGCTTTGTCCAGACCGTTTGCGGCAAGCTCCGCTGCACCTTTGGCTACCTGCGCCACCTTTTCTCCGGTGACTTTCGCACCATCTTTTAGTTTGCGTACCGCGGTACTCTGCGACAACTTGACCGCCTTGTCTTTGACCCACGCTCCGCCGGCCTTAAACCATCCTCCGATCTTTTGTGCAAACTTACTCTCCTTAAAAGATTTGCCTGCCTCTACGACTTTTTGCGCCCCGGTTGCGATCAGCTCAACCGCTGCTTTGGCGCCTTTCACCGAAACCTCTTTTACAGTTTTTCCGGCGGTTGCAACTTTTTTGCCGGCAGCCTGCACCGCTTCTCCGAACCCGGATCCGCGATACCAGTTTCGCACACCTTCTGCCGCATTCCCGGTCATTTTGGAGATGGCACGTCCTGCAGCACCAAGCGCGTTCCCGGCCTCAGCCTTCTTTAAGCGCCACATCGTATAGGTATTGTACCAGCCTTTTACAAAGGTATTTACATTTGCATATCGGTCTCCGTAAAGGATCGACCTGGTCATTTCAAATTTAGACTGTTTTTTTTTGCTCTGATCTACCAGATTACTTCCCATCCACGCGTTCCTCCTATCTTGATTGCACCGACTGTTTTTTCTTTTCCCCTCTGCTGATAATCAGTCTAGCATGCAAAGTGCAAGTAAAGTGCAAGCAAAATGCAGGATTTTGAAATATAAAAAGGGATGCAGATCAAACTGCATCCTCTTTATCCATAACCCCCGAACGAAAGGTGGTATCTGTCTGTTTATTTCTCTTTTCTGCTTTCCTTATTACGGGCCACTGCCTTTTGCTCCGATGCCGACCGGCTGTATTCCTCTTCGGAAGTTTCCAAAATCTCTGCGATATACAGATCATCCTGCACTTCCATCTCCTCTGTGATCTCTACCGCTGCAGCACCGACAGTGTCAATCATCAGATCGCCGATTTCTTCGATATACACGGTATCGATCACCGGAACTTCATCGCCGCAGCCGCTCAGTGTAACCATGCACGCGATCATCAACACCCATCCTGCCGGTTTCCTGTACATACGTTTCCTCCTCGTACGAATACACACCAAAAACTCTTTATTTATTCATCTATGACAGAATACCACCCGTTGTCCTACAAAAGTTCGTCACCAATCAAAAAACAGCAAATTTCTTTGCTGTTTTTCACATTTTATCCGCTCTATATTGTGTATTTTCAACAACCTGTATCTTCTATAAACATTTTATCCACATTGTTGTGTATACTTTTAATGATTTTCCATCAAATATCCTTCCGTCAACCTTGCCCAAGAGTAGGAACTCATATACTCACCGCGAAAACTTTCCACCGCAAACTTGTCTTTTTTTAAAAAACGATACAGGTCGCAGTCGATCTTTTCCGGAATCACACGCATCTGTCCTTTTTCCGCTTCAAAGATATCGCCGATCCCGTATTCCTCCAGTGTCTCTTTGAGACTGCGGATGATGGTATCGAAATATTTCTGTTTGGCACGGTCATAATCATCGTCTTCCCATAATATATAGAACAGGTCCTTTCTGGAGACAAATTTCCCCTGCCGGTCCACCAGACATGCCAGCAGTTCCTTCGCCTTGGAGCGTTTGAAGTTGACCGGTTTGTCATTCACCAGGATATTAAAATAGCCGAATGTCTGAACCTGGATCTTTACGCTTGTTTGCGTTTGCACCGAAGCCGCCGTCTTGTCCTCTCCTATGGCATATTCAATCTCGGAAAGCAGTTTTTCATAACCGATCGGTTTTAACAGATATCCTGTTGCATGCATGGCATAAGCATCAATGGCATATTCCGAATACCCGGTCAGGAAAATAATGCGGATCCCGGGCGACTTTTCCTTCATCTTTGCCGCCAGCTCCAGGCCGTTCATATCCGGCATATCAATGTCCAAAAGCGCCACCTCCGCCGTATTTTGCTCCAGATATTTTAGTGCGCCGGCGGCATCCAAAAAAGATTCTACGGTATCAAATTTGCCGGTCTTTCGCATCAGCATAACCGTTCGGTTCAGGATCAATCCCTCATCATCCACACAGATTGCGTTCATCTTGTTCTCCTATATCAAGTCTCTGATAGCTTCCGTTTCAGCCTTTGGTATTTTTTACCGGGATCTTCATCGTAATGGAAGTTCCCTCATCGATCTCGCTTTCGATCTCAAAACTGCCGCCGGCCATATCACGGATGCGGTCGCGCACATTTTTGACACCGATGTGATCCCCATTTTCGATATCCGCCAGCATCTGTTCTACGGAAAACCCTTTTCCGTTATCCCGGATCGATATCACGTGCCAATCTCCGTCCCGATAGGTGCTGACCGATACCCATCCGTGCTTCTTTCCCCGTACACCGTGCCGGATCGCATTTTCCACCATCGGCTGTATGGACAGGGGCGGGATCAGAAAATCTTCATCTTCGATCTCATATTCGATGCGGATCGAAGGAAACCGTACTTCTTCAATATTGGAATAGATCTGTGTATGCTCGATCTCTTTTTTCACCGGGATCAGCGAATCTTCGTTCAGGGAGTTGATGTTCTGCCGCAGATATTGGGCAAATTCATCAATGACTTCCGATGCTTTTTCCGGATCCGTCTCCGTCAGTGCCTGGATCGTGGATAAGGTATTGAACAAAAAATGCGGCTGGATCTGGCTCATCATGATCCGGATGCGCTGTTCTGCTTTCAGTGCCTTTTCATGTTCCCGCACAAACTGCAGGTGCAGCCAGATATAGAAAAACACGGTTCCTTCCGTCATCGCCACATTCAGAAACGAGATGGGCGGATTGAAATACAGATTGGTATCCATATACACTGCGATCGCAACCAGCGTTGAAATGATCGCCGGCGTCAAACGATTGCTTCCGCGATGCCCTTTGTATTTCAGAAACGATCCGACCACGAGCCACATGATCATCACCAGACTGACCGCAAACGGCGCCCATCCGTAAGGGCCTCGCATCCAGTGTACACCATCCTGAAAATAAAATACCGTCGGTCCCCAAAAAGCGGTAAAGGAAAGAACGGTATTGCTCACCAAAACCGCATGCAATACTTTCCATCCGAAATCGATCCCGCTGATCAGAAGAAACAGATACAGAACCACCGGCCGCAGGGAATAAGCGATCGCCGAAAACAGCGTATTCCAAAAGAACGGGTTGTTACGATACAATACTTCTCCGTATCTTGCACTGACCTGGGATTCGATCAGCAGATATGCTATGATCACCACGACCGCATATAATCGTCTGCGGTTCGTCTTACTGATATAAGGATCCACAAGCACGGCCTGGGACACACAGATCAACTGCATGATCAGAGCCAGGTTCAGCGCAAATATGGTTTGTGTATTTACATCTTCAAAAATGCCCATCGATGTTCGTCATTTCACTCCGGTCCTTGTTATTTTTTCATCTGCGTTTTTTGCAGCACCGGCTCTTTCTTCTCCGGCTCCCTGCTTTTGCTGTTTTCCTTTTCCGATTTTCTGCGCTGATCATCCGCCTCGATCTGTCGGTACATCAGTTCTCCCACCGGCGTGGACTTATCCCGGATCTTTTCGGACACATCCAACAGCTGTTCGTTCATGCTCCTGCCCATTCGGGAAAGTTTCTGGACCAGAGCAATCTTCTGTTTTTCTTTTTCATCTTTTGCACGCGAGAGCGCATCCATACCGTTCCATCCCATCTCCTCGCCAAAAGCCAATGCCGCCTGCCGCAGATTGCAATAGGCCGCCGCCATTTCGCGGATACCGTAATAGCCGTCCAGCGTCGTACATTCTTTGAGTGCGCGCATCATCCGTACAAAACTTTCGGTACGGTACTTCTTTTCTTTTTCCATCTGCTCAATCGGATTTAACAGTTTGCTCATATGCACGTTATTCTCCCCTGCCATTTCCTGTAGTTTGATCAGATCATCCATTTCCCACGCGTAATTACTCTTGATCGGTGCCGATATGATCGGTACTTGATCGAACTGCTTTCCTTTCTGTCGGAAATTGCGCTCTCTTTGCAATCCGCAGAACAGATCACATACCGTTTCCAGGTTGGATCTGGTGGTGCGTCCGATCTTTTCCGGAACCTTCGCCATATAGTTACGACAATTTTGCATCAGTTCCTTTTCTGCCTCTGCGATCTCCTTTGCGCTGTCTCCCCGCTGCATTGCCTGCTGATACTTACGAAGACTGTTTTGCAGCGATCGCATTCCGTATTTATCGCTTCCGCATCGGATGATCTTTTCCTGTGCGTTCATCATGCGATCCATGCATTGTTTTCTCTGCGTCTCATCCGTATAGGAATAGCGGATCCGGTGATTGATAAAATAGTTCTTTGCAAGAGCGCGTATCCGGGCTGCCGCTTTTCCTTCTCTGCCGGCTTCAAACTGCAGCTGATCGGTCAGATCATTTAACTGTGCCAGATCGGTCAGTCGAAAGAGCGTTCCGCCGGCGGAAAAATAGAATCCTTCCGGCAATTTTTCCGTATCCGTCCGTGGATAATACACACCGGTCGCCGCATCCAGATATCCTTTTCGGTTTTCCGGTATCGACGCAGCCTCCACCACGATTCGTTTCGCCTTGCCGGCCTCATCCGGAATGTTTTCCCTCTCCAATCGACCGCCGATCAGACTGCAGAGATAGATATCGTCGTAGAGCCCTTCCGCCCATGTTCCCGAATCCGGTGGTACCTTTTCTTCCGCCTCCGACCGTTTTGCCGCAAACGCCTCATGATCCTGTCTGCCCAAAACATGATCCACGGCTTTTTTTACCTTTTTCTCATCTAGGAGTATTGCTTTTCCAAACTGCGGATCATCGGGATATTCCGCACGGTTTACGGTCTGTGCCGAGAAATTGCGGATTTTGGCAACGGCCGCAGCAAATTTCGGATCGACATTACCGTCCGGATAAAAACCGCTTGTCGCAGTCTCGCAATATTCCGTCATACGGTCGATCATCATCTGCCGCTCTTCCCAGCTGTTTACTTTGGTCTGCAGCAGACAGACCACCATCCGTTCCCCTTCGTCCCGGATCCTTCCCCGGGGTGCGGCAGTCACAATGGAAAGAAACGCATCGAAAATGGGCTGATCGTCCGGATTCCAGCCGTTAAACAACGATTCCTTCCGAACGGTCAGCCGCCGACACAACCGGACATTCGATTTTTCCTTTTTTAATTCTTCCGCAATACGCGTTTCGGCACGTTCCATAAAGTCCGTACGGCTTGCGGTTACTTCTTCCCGGCTCAGTATGCCGTTGATTTTTTTGCGGATATATTCGGCCAGTTCCGAGCGGTCCGCCGCATCCTGGATCTCCTCAAAGAGAAACTCCGCAAAACCCTTGGGGTCCTCTTCTTCGTTTTCCTCCAGCCATTTCTGCATCTCCTTAAGCCATCTCGTCCGATGTTCAAAACGATCCTGCCTTGCATAGCCCGCCATCTCTCCGGCTTGATGTCGCTGTCTGTATTCCTGTTCCGCGATGCGTTCCACCTCGCCTACCATCTCCGGTGCAAGACTGCGCAACGCATCCAAAGCATCCTGATACAGGCCATGGCCTTTTCCCAGACGCAGTACCAGCTGTTTCAGATCACTGAGCAGGATCTGCAGTGCCACGCTGTCCTGCTTGCCGGAATCCTCATTTTCCGAAGGTACTTCCGCTTGCAGCTGATCCAAAGTATGAAAAAAACGGATCCGTTCTTCCGGCAAAAAGACATGCGGCGACATTTCCAGTCGTCTGCGCAATTTCGTCAACTGTAATTTCTGTTCTTCGTTCAGCGACAAACCTGCCATGTCCTGCTCCTTTTCTTTTCTCCGGATTCTTTTCCGATTTTGTACCTTGTTCGTAATCGTTGCTCTTAAGTTCTTCTTTTCGGATGCTCCACCTTCTGTGTGCTGAGATCCGCCTGCAGATCATCAAAACGAACCAGTTTCTGTAGTCTTCCTTCGTTTTGTACCGGATTCTTCGCGTCATCCGTGCGCATCTGCTGCAAGAGCGGCAGTTCCGGATCTAACGCGCTTCTCGGATCCTCTTCCGGTAATGTACCGATATCCAGATCCACCTGTGCCTGACCGGCCAGCGCCCAGCTTTCCTTCGAAATATCCTGCAATCTCTGCTGCGCTCCCGACAGGATACCGAACAGACCTTTCTTTCCTACCATGCAGGTATAGGAAACCTCTTCCAGTTCCGCCAGACGCAACTGTTCTTCCGCCGGCGATTGTCTGGTATCGAGTGCCGCCGCCTGCGCCAGTGCCGCACGCATCTCCTGATAAAAATCCGCCTGCTCCGGCTTTACTTTGGCCAGTGCCCCGTTCAGTTCATCCAGGATACGTTTGGCTTCTTCGGTCACTTCCCGCAATGCATTCTTTTGCTGCATCGCGCCTTCAGAACGCCGATCTGCATCTTTCGCATCGGAAGCATCTTCCGTATCCTTCAAATATGCAAAATCCTCATAATCCCATGGCAAAATCTCCGGTTCAAAGATCTCTTCCGCATCCGTGTCTTCGTCATTCCATTGCGAAGACACGGGGATTTGTTCCGAACCGGTCCCCCATAGATCTCTGTCTTTCATCCCCAAAACCCCAATACGCTCTTCTCTGAAAATCTTCCGAAATGTCCCCCAATACATTCATTCTTGTTTCATTATAAAAAACAAAGTGCAAGCAAAGTGCAAGTTCTGCCATGTTTTTGCAAAATAAAAAAAAGCGCTGTCCGAAAAAAGACAACGCTTTTGGTATTCATGGACGGATCTTACCGTTTATCCCGGTCGATGTATTCCAGCGCCCCCAGGGCCAGGAATGCATAAAGCAGGATGTAGAAGATGAGACGCATCCAGCAGACTTCCACATTTTCTGCACTGGATTCATATTTCGGATTCTGATTATACTGGCCGCAGCGCAACAGCAGTTCGTCCTTGCCGCCCTGAGCCTCGATCAGTTCCATCGCCATCTTGATCGGCTGTTGACCTTCGACCTCCACTTCCTTCATCTTGTCCATGGTCTTCCATAGACTGACCATGGGCAGATCGTTATACATTCCCTGTGCACAGAAAGCCGTCAGTCCCCATTTTGCCACGGTCAGGTTGGTCAGTTTTTCCGCATTTCCCTGCAGTTGGAAAAAGCCTCCGGAAAAGACCAGCTGAAAGATCATCAGGAAAGGCATTACCGTCATCGCCATGGTGGTGGAACGAACAAATGCCGATGCCATAAGCGACATCATATCCGCGGCATAGGTAGTCAGAAAAACCGTGATCACCATATCCAGCATTGCATTACCGGTTACCAGTGACACCTTCGGAAACGCGACATGCATACCGACACAGACAACGATTGTGATGATGGTCTGTCCGAGGCAGAGTACCGCCTGATAGATCATATGCGCTGCAATATAGGACGAAATATGCAGACCGGAACGATGTTCTCTTTTGATGATCGGGCGTTCACGGCAGATCACCTGGATCGAGTTAAAAAATCCGTTCCAGATACAGATGCAGGACAACGCAAACGTTCCCAGCAGGGTTCCCTCCATATTGCGAAACAGATTGTCCCCTACCACATAACAGACCAGACCGGCGATCACCGCTGCCATCGGCAGTACTTTCCAGTCACTCTGAAAAACAAACATACGAAACATCTTGCCCAGATAGATCCCAAGCTGCGGCAAACGACCTTTGTAACGCAATTCTTCCTTAGGAACATTCCGGATATCTTCAAAACTTTTCAGATTACCCATCTCAGTTCTCACCTGCCTTTCCCATAGTTGTCTCTCCACTGATCAACTGTGCGTATTTTGCAACAAATTCATTTGCCCGGCCTTCGCCGCCTTCTTCTTTCTGGTTGATGGCGAGCAGGATCTGTTCCATACCGTCCTTTTCAAAGAACTCCTCCGCCTCTCGGATCGGTCCGTAATATGCCAGACGACCGGTACGGTCCACATCCTTGGCCAGCACGATCACATCGTCAAACAGATCGATCACACGATCCGGCGTGTGGGTGATCACGATCACGATCCTGCCTTCATCCGCGATCGAACGCAATTTTTCAAACAATCCTCTTGCCACCACACCGTCCAGTCCACTGTCCGGCTCATCCAGGATAAACAGACCGGGATCTGAGATAAACTCCATGGCAATGGACAATCGTTTGCGTTGACCGCCGGACAATTTGTCCACCAGGGTATCGCCCAGCATCGCCAGTCCGAAACTCTCCAACACATCCCGTACGCGTTTCTTTCTGGCCAGTCCGTTCATATTGTCCGGAAGCCGCAATGCACCGGCATCACTTAGGGTACGGTATACGGTATCATTACCTCGCATCAGATCCTGTTGCGGTACAAAACCCACATCGAACTTCATCTTTTCGTATTCTTTATAGATATCTTTTCCGTCCAGCAATACCTGTGCATTCGCCGGCTCATATCCGGTCACCGCATTCAGGAAAGTGGTCTTGCCGGCACCGGAACCGCCCAGCAGCAGTACCATATGTCCTCTCGGAATGCTCAGATGGATATCCTTTAACAGCCGTTTCTCCTTGCCGCTGTCTTTTACGGTACGATCGGTGATATCTACGGTCAGGCCCTCCGCTAATACCTTCGCTCTGGCACCGCTGACTCTGGCTCCGTCCGCCACTTTCTCTTCCGCAGGATAATAAACATAGCGTTTGTGCAGCGCAAACAAAAGAAACACCAGCGGCTCCAAAAAGATCATCACCACGACCCATAAGTTGCGCGCTTTAAACCGTTTGCAGATGCCCAGATACAAACGGATCCAATAGACAATGATCGCGATCCATACCGCCAGATCCATCGCCGCCAGCAAAAAGACCAGTTTCAGATCCGAACTGATCACAGTGACAGGTCCCGTAGTTTCCAGGATACTGTTGACTTCATCTGCGACATCGATAAAGTCCATAGCCAGTGACATAGACCAATCCAATACTCTCAGACCGATCAGGACACGACCTTCCTTTTCCCGATCCGCAATGCGCCCTACCAGGACATAGCGAATGAACGGCACAAAGGCCATCCATTTCTTTTTCGCCTCTGCCTTCCGTGAAAGAAAATAGATACCCACACATTCCAACACAAAGAAAAAGATCTTCGACCAGTTTTGAGTTACTTCCGTTTGAATACTCGTTGTCGCCATATTGATCAACAAATCCATGATGCCCTGCCCCCCTTTTCCGATTGCTTTGTCATTTGCCGTATGCATACGCTCATTTGTTTTCTTCCTCCTTGCCGTAATACTTCAGGCACAGCATGGTGATATCGTCAAACTGATCCGATTCCCCCACGAATGCGGAAATACGCTCCGTCATATTTTCCAAGATCTCTTTCGGCGCGGCATCCGGTTTTGCATTTAATGCCTGCAGCATCCTTTCTTCCCCAAACAGTGTCTTGATCTGATGCGCCGCTTCGGTCACCCCGTCGGTATAAACAAACAGCGTATCTCCGGGCCGGAGCGTAAATTCGTGTTCCAAGCACGGTATATCTTCCATCAGACCAAGCGCCAGGGAATGCTTGTACTGCACCAGCGCAAACTCCTCTCCGGGATGCCGCAGCACCGGATGTTCATGTCCGGAATTGGCCGCCATCCCTTTCCCGGTGGAAATCTCCAGGATTGCCAGCCATACCGTAACAAACAGTCCGCTCTCGTTATTCTCGCACAGTTCGTTATTCACATCCGACAGGATCTCGGCCGGCGTACCGCCCATCTTCGCACGGTTTTTGATCAGCGTTTTGGCAATGACCATAAACAAAGCCGCCGGCACACCTTTTCCGGATACATCGGCCATCACCATGGCCAGATGGTCTTCGTCAATTAAGAAGAAATCATAAAAATCACCGCCCACTTCTTTTGCCGGATCCATGGACGCATACAGATCAAACTCGTGATGTTGCGGAAACGCCGGAAATATCCGTGGCAGCATATCCGCCTGGATCCGGGTGGCGACATTCAGTTCCGCACCGATGCGTTCCCGTTCTGCCGTGATGCGAAGATTCTCCGACATATACTCACGGGTGCGCAGGGACAAATCCGCAAAGGATTTTGCCAGCACCTCGATCTCATCGCCGCTTTTGTATTCATCGCTCATCTCAAACGCCGGATCCTCACCGGTCAGTGATGCGATCCGTTTGGTCATACGATTGAGCGGACGGACAATCCGTTTTGCCAGGATCAGCGAATTTAATAACGCCATCGCCCCCAGGATCACGAGCATCAGCGTCATGATACTTTTGGACTTGGCGATCCCCTGCCGGTAGGTTTCCGTTGCCTGTTCCTGTATCCTCTGGTGCGCGCTCTGCATCTGTCTGGTCGGCTGCTCTACGGCTTCCTGATAGGCCACCACGATCACGGCCCATCCTGCCGTCTGGATAGGTGCTCCGGTCATATAACAGACCTGCTCGTCAAATTCCACCTTCATGATCTCCGAAGAACCTTCCAGGGATTGCTTCACCACTTCCGAAAGCGCACCGTATTCCGCACTGCACAGATCCACGGCATCTTCGGTCGGCACCACCTTGAGGATCCCTTCCGTTTTGGGCGAAAAGATCACATGTCCTTCATCGTCAACGATAAAGCGAAATCCGGAATCCGTCGCACTGTCCCGTACCGCCTTATCCATATCGTCCAAAAACAGATCTCCGCCGACCACCGCGACCAGTTTTCCATCGCGATAAACCGGTGTGGAACATACAATGCCGATGCGGTTGGTATAGTAATCCCGCTCAATACCTGTAAAATACAAAGCTCCGGTACTGCTCGCTCCCGTATACCATGGCCGCGATCTGGAATCAAACACAAAATCCACCTCGGCGCATTCCTTACTGGAAGAAGCGTCATCGCACATCAGTGTCAATCCCGAAGGCGTCGCAATATAGCATGCGCCCAGGTATTCCGAATTATCCAAAAGAGAGAGCATCATATCTCCCATATTGCCGATCAGTCCTGCCTCGTCCAGAACGGATTCCGATTGCGCATCCGTATCTTCGGCATACAGCCAGGTCACCAGATTGCGCTCCCCGGAAAAATCCGTGGGTTGCTCTACCGCGATTCTGGGATATTCCTGCGGATCCGCATAAAGCTTGGTGGCATAGTCCGCCAGCATACTGATATCATTTTTGATCTCACGAAACATAGTATCCGTCAGATCCGCCTGCAGCGAAGCCGTCCGGTTCATGGTCGAATCCATCACACCCTGCATGGTCGCCAAAGAGATCTGTTCCATGCTTTCCTGCTGCTGCTGATTGGTCTGCGTAGCCAGTTCCGATAACACTCCGGACTGATACCGTATCACAAGAGCAAATATCAAAACGATCAGCAACACCGTAAAGAAAACCAGATTAAACACCTTGGTCTCGATCCCGCCGATCACCCAGTTCCTGAATTTTTTCAATCGTTCACCTCATAACAAACTCTTGAAAAAACCACTATGCTTTCACACAGTGGCTGTATCCCCGGATACATGAAATCATAAGATCGCTTCAGTAAGTTTCAGGCATTCTTCCATCGTATGCGTTCCGTCCTGTACCCCCATCAGCACATCGATCCACGCCGATACCGTTGCGATGGCATCGAATACACGCATACCTGCATTATGCAATGTCGATTCATCCTCCGCTTCGATAACCAGCGGAACATTATAACGATAATACAATGTCTTTTCGTCTACCGAAAGAACAAATGCCCCAACGCTGATCCGGCTGTTGATGCGGTTGATCAGACGATACAGATCCTCTGCGGCACCATCCGCTACCTCTTCCGAAAGCGTGATCGTAATGCTCAGATAACGACAGGTATCGTCCTCCACATCCGGCAAGAAGCAAAAGATTCCGTATGCATCGTAACTGTCTTCTCCCAGATCACTAAAATCAATCCCGATTGCTTTATCAGTAAAATCCAATAATGCTTTCAGTGCATCAGGTGCGTCTGCCGGCATATCTTCTTTTGTCATGATATCCGATACGGCATACTCAAAATCCTCGATCTCCGCGATCTTTTCCAAAATATAATCTTTGTTAAACCCTGCCATAACTGCCTCCTTTGAAATATTCTGCCAATCTCATACTACCGGGCCCTTTTTCTGCTTTTGGGGAACCTTTTGCATTTCCTCTGTGTTCTCCGGACGACGCTTAACTTTTTCTTCTCCCTTCAGCAGTTGGTTCACTTCCTCCGGTTCCATCTTTCTGCGGCTTTGCTTATCCTTCTTCATTTCCGCATCGACCTCATCCGGAATGAAATTGCCGTCCTTGTCCTCATAATGAAACAGCCCCGAACTGATGCGGTCCATCTTATCTTTCAGGCGATCCTGCTGCATCTGCATCATCTGTTCCATCTCTTTTGCTTTCTGTTTGTCTGCCTGCTCTGCTGTTTTCTTTGTTTCGCCAACCGCCTCCGGGGCTATAGTCTGTAACACATCCAGCGCGTCATCGTACAGATCATCCTCCGGACCGATACGCCGGATATAGGACTTCAGTTCACGCATCAGCGCCTGCATATCCCCATCTTTCTGTTGTACTTTGCCGGCTTTTTTCTTCTCTTCTTCCGGAACAAAATCTCCCAAAATCTGATATAACCGCATATCTTCTTCGGGTCTTGCCAGATCGGAAGAATACCCCAGTTTTTTACGCAGGCGTTCCAGCAGCATTCTCTGTTCTTCGTTCAAAATCGCTTCTGCCATCGTTGCACTCCTCCTTTTGACAATATCTGATCTCCGGGTGCCGGTAAACTGCAAGTTTCAACGCTGAACATAAACTATTTTTTCAGTCCCCCCTGTTTCTGCAGGTTTTTCTCTTGCAATTCCTTTTCGTAACGCTTGTCCTTTGCTTCCTGCACTTTTCTCTCATGCTCTCTTTTCTGTTCCTCCGTCATGAGCTGTTTCCCCTGCTTCAGATCTGTCAGCTTCTTTTCCTGCTTCAGATCTGTCAGCTTCTTTTCCTGCTCCGTGATATTTTCCTGTATACTGTTTCGTTTATCCGTTCCTCTGGTATTCGCGCGCAGAAGATTGATATGTTCCGCCGAAAGCTCGCGGGCTTTCTTTGACACATTCAGGCGCTCTTTTCCGTTGCCGATCAGTCCTTGGAATAACCCTGAGTGACTGTTTGCATAAGCACTCGCCGAGCGGTTCACTTCATCCATCACTTCGCCAACATCAGAGATCTTGCTGTTTTCGTTCAGCTTGGAGGCTTTCTCCAAAGCGGTTTTCAGTTTCTGATAACCATCCTTGTCTTTTCCCTGCCCCGCCTTTTCCAGACGCTTTAACAGTTTCTCGCTCTCTTTGGCGAACAGATCGACTTTCTGTTTCGCATTGCCAAGATTGTGCAGATCTTTTTTGGTGTCGCCGATCTTTTGTTCCTCTGCACTTCTGCCGGCTTCCTTGGACATATCCACATTTTTTCTCTGCGGTTTTTCAGCTTCCTTCTTTGCTTCAAACCGCTTCTTTGCATCGTCGACGGACTTGGGTGCCTTGGTATAATGCCCCTCACTGTCCAGCAGATCCTTATAATTGATTCGACGCTTCGCCTCCTCTAATGTCTGCCCAGTCCGTTCCAGATCTTCCTGCTTCGTAGAAAGAAACTGTTTTACTTCCTCCGGTTTCAGCAGATTCTTTTCATCGATCGGGCCGTCCGGATCCCGCAGAAATACATGGCGGTATGCGATATTTGCATTTTCCTTATCATTGGCCGCCCGATAAGTCATCATCGTTGCACAGTTATGCTTTACCGTAAAGTTTGTCCGGATACGGTCTTTGAGTTTGCCCGGATGATTCAGATAATACTCTGAATTATTATAATTATCCGTTCCGGGGCGGAATCTTTCTTTTTTATCTTCCACCATCTGCTTGCGCTCATCAACTTTGCTGTCGATATAACGCTTGCCTTTGCCGTTCTCGTCTTTCTGTGCTGCATAATCCGGATCTTCCAGCTTCATCTGGTTGTCAACGGATTTTTTTGCCGGATTCTTTCCTGCCACCTGTTGAACGACATAATTGCCACAGAATCCTATGCCGGCTACCGCAATTCCTGCGATCGTGATCGGCATTCCGATGGTCGATGCCACCCCGACGATCCCAAGCGTACATGACGCCGTCGCCGTGGTTCCTGCCGCTACATACATCCATTTTTTATTCTTATTATCGGACTTGGAAACTTTGGACATCGTATTGATCGTCTGCGCGTCCTGTGTTTTCTTTTCCGCTTTCTCTATTTTTTCCCTGTTTTCCTTTCCTTCTTGGGAGTTCGGATTCAGTGATTCCTGCTGTTTCTTCAGATCCTCCAGTTCTTTCCTGCTTTCTTTCAGTTCTGTTTTATTCTTCTTTTTGATTTTCGACACATAACCCTGACGATACCCGCTTACACCGGCCTGTGCAAAATTCTTGACCGCGGTCACACCCGACATGGCCGCGCTGGCAATACTGACACCATTGGCAGCCACTTCCAATCCGTCAATCGTTCCTTTGATCATAGTAATAACAGCTTTTGATGCAGAAAAACCGCCGCTGGCCGCACTGTAGCCGGTGATTGCAAGGTCGCCTTTGGCTTTTACCCATTCGCCCCAGCTTTCTGTGATCTGGTTCGTGCTCATCTTCTCTGCGTCTTTATCCATCTGTTTGGAAAAATCCGCAAACGCTTCGATGGATGCCTTTCGTTTCGGATCGGCATTCATCATCGGCAGATCTTTTACCTTATCAAAAGCATCGCGAAACTCTGAGGATACTTTGGTTAATTTCTCATAGTTTTCCGGTGTCTTTTCTTCCGCATATTTTTCCAGTTTGGACTGGTATTCCCTTCTCCAGTCATCAAAGAAATCATATACATTGATATTATATTTATCAAAGAGCGCCTGCATCTTATCCGAATTCTGTTGCAGCAGCTGCTGTTTCTTCTGTTCTGCCGGATCGATCCGGTTCTCGCCGGGGTGTTCTTTCGCCGCCTCTTCCTGCGCCTTTTTTTGTTCCGTGCGGGTATTCAGCTGATCATAGGCCCGGTTGATCTGATCCATCGCATCATCCGTTTTATTGAGGGCCCGCTCCATTCTGGACCAATAGAACAGATCTCCGGTAACCTTCTTCCAGTGCCGGTACGGATTGACCTTTCCGCGGACCATCTTACTTTTGAAGTGATCCAGATTCGGAATATAGTCTTCATTCATGGCAGACTTTTCGGCACTTCCGGTCTTTTTATCATCCTTATACTTATAAAACTGCCGTTCCACCTGAAAGATCGTATTGATCTGTTCGGCCACACTGCGCTTGCCAAACGAATCGATCAGATTTCGTTTGGATCCGGTTTCGTTCATCATACCGCTCTTGGAACAGTTGCGATACATCCATTTGCGGCAGTCACGCAGACCATCCCTTTTTTCCTGCGAAAACGCGTTATTGTCATCGATCAGGAAGTTTCTCTCATTTCCCTTCAGCCGGTCACGGTTACGAAATTCCTGCTCTGCTTTCGGTTCCCCGGCAAGTGCATTTTTCTGCGCCTCCCCGGAGATGTGCCCCATCTGATACTGGTAGGACAGATAATCCTTCATCATATCAAAGACGATGCTTTTATATCCATCCGTTGTCTTGCGGAACTGTTCATTATTCAGATAATCAAATTCATGCTCCCCTTTTTCCAGTCCGAACATATCCCGCAACTGTTCATGAACTTTCTGAAATTCCTTCTTATAAGCATCTGTAAAGGCCAGACGGCTCTTATATTCCTCGTCACTGTCCAGACCGGAGATCAGGAATCTCTGATGATTCCGAAACTGATCTGCTACTTCGTGTTTTAAGATCGTCGGTGCGATATCGGAAAGCTTTTTTTCCAGTTCCTTCTGATCAACTTCTTTTGCCATATGTCAAACCTCCTTATATCACTGCCTTTGCTTTGAATACAATTATACCAACGAAAGTGCAAGTAAAGTGCAAGACATTCAGCGCCATTTACGCATATTTCAGAAAACTTTCCTCATACGCAGGATGTTCATCCCGCCACGGTATTCGTAACTGACCTCATCCATCAGTTTCTTAACCATATAGATTCCCAGACCGCCGATCTGCCGTGCCTCTGCTTCCAGAGACACATCGGGATCGGGCCGTTTCAGCGGATCGTACGGAATCCCCGCGTCACTGATGGTCATTTTCACTGATTTATAATCCTCCGTAAAATCAAGGCGCACCGTCACTTCACCGGGGTCATCTCCATAGGCATACTTGACCACATTGGTATAGATCTCATCCAATGCAATATCGATCTGTGCCTCTGCCTCCATGGGAACCTCTCTTTTTTCCAGTTCCCCTTCCACAAACTCCGCAACCTGATCGTAGTTTTCCAGGGTTGCGATCACGGTCAGTTCCAAATCTTCTCTTGCCATATAAGCCTCCGCATCCATCTGTCCAAATACTTCATCCGGCAACTATTTCCGATTCGCAATATTGTTTCTGTTCTTTTGATTTCTTTACTTTAAACGCATTCCCTGCTGCTTGGATTTTTCTTCCTTGCTCATCACCGGATCGCGATCCAGCAGCTCTCTTTCCTTCTTTTTGTCTCCGACAATCTGCAGGCGTTCTTTCTTCTTTGCATCCATTTCTTTTTCTTCCTGCTCATGCTCTTTTTGGTTCAGTTCGTTATAGTTCATACGCTTGGACGATTTGCCGTCAAGCACATCAATACTGATCTTTTCGCCCAGTTCTTTGGCTCTTTCGGGATTTAAGATACTCAGCCCGTCCATAGCATCTTTTAAACGAGCATTCCCCAAACCGGATCCCATATGTGTCTTGGTAAGATGATTGGTCTTTTCCTGCACATAAGCATCACATTTCTTTTCCACTTCGCCAAGCGCCTGTCCGACCGCCAGATCCAGCGGCCCGCCTTTCTTACACAGATCCTGAAAACTCTTGATGTTTCCGAAATCCCGCATCAATGTTCCGAATGCATCGCCAAAACCGTCCCCCATGATACCCTGAAGATTCTCCATCGATTTCATCATGGTATTATATTTGTCCGAATTGATATGCGTTTTGGAATCATGTCCCTTCATGGACTGGTACAGATCCAGCAGTTTAAATGCTTTCAGTACATTATTCGGCTCCTCTGCTTCCGGTGCCGGCGCTGCCTGTTTCGGTTCTTCCGGCTTAACCTCTTCCTTTCTGTCCGGCTTTACCTCATGCACAGGCTGTTCCTGCACGATCTCTTCCTGTTTCTCCGTCACTTCCGCATGCGGAACATTCCGTTTCAATTCGGATGCCTTGACGATATTGTTGCCCGCAGCCTGCAGTTTTGCCGGCTTTTTCGGCTCCTTATTTTCTTTTTGTGATCCTTTTGCAGCCTCTTCCGCCGGTGCCTTTTCCGCTTCTTTTTCCGGCACCTCCACATCTTTATGCGGTACGCCCTTCAGATCGCTCATCTTCAGCCCCGGATCCCCCTTCGGTGCCATCCTCTGATGCGCTTCCTCTAGTTGATCGCCATGCTTCTTTGCCGCCTCATCGATGCGGTCAAAATTCAGTTCCGCAGCCCTATCCACTTTGAGGATCTCTTCCGAAGTCTTTTCCTTTTTCTCTTCCACCGCCTTAAACAGATCCGTTGTATGATCCGCACCGCCCGGAAGTGTGAATTCTCCCGCTTTCAAAAACGAAGGTAAGCCATAGTTTTCCAGCGGTACCTGTTCCGTCCGGACAGCCTGCCCGTGTCCGAAGATCATGCCTGCCGCACTATAGAGTAAATTCGGCAGCCAATTCGAAAAGACTTTCTGAAAAATACTTTCAAAAATATTGGCCGGCGGATCCTGGGACTCCTTTTCCAGCAGTGGTATCAGGTCTGCTGTTTTCTGTTCCTCTTTTTTGGACAGGTCAATGGATTTCGCTAGTTTTTTGCCTTCCGAAGTATCTGCTTTCCCTTCTTTTTTCAGTTTCCCCTGTTTATTCTCCAGAGCCTCCCTGCGCTTGCTCAGTTCGTTTTCGTACATATTCTCGACCTGCGCCGCCACTTTGCTGCGATCCTTCGTCACTTCCGCCAGATGATCGCCCAGATCCTTCTTCGCATCCTCCAGTTTTTTCTTATCGCCGCCTTCCTTCTGCAACTTGTTGAACGCATCCGTCAGGTCTTTGGTCTTTTTGTCCTGCTCCGCAAATTTTTCATAGTTCTGCAGCAGGTAATCCTGTTCGATCGCCTTGTGCATCTTCTGCATCCATTCTTCCTGCGGCATGTCAAGATCATCCCGCAGTGCATCCGAGATTTTTTCATTCTCTTCCCGAAGCTGGTCGATCGACTTTTCCGGTTCCTCTTTTTTCGGCTCTTTCTTTTTGGGTTCTTCTTTCTTCGGCTCTGCCTTTGCCGCTTCCATCTGTCCCTTCTCTTTGTCCGGTGCCTCATCGCCCAGAGCATCCTCGATCTCTTTGAGATCCTCCGCAGATACTACGATCGGTTTCTTTGCAAACTCTGTCCGTTTCTCGCGATCGCCCCTGATCAGCCCCTCCACCGTTTCATCGATCTTTTTTTCTTCTTTTGCCATCTTTTCGGAAGTTTTTTCCAGTTCTTCCGCCAGATCTCTCAAAAGTTTCGGATCCGGTTTTTCCCCCTGCGCTGCCGCCGCGATATTCTCACGGATCTCCTTCAGTTCCTTTTCCATTTTGACAATATGCGGCTGTTTCATATATTGAGATTTGTAGGACTCGGTCATTTCCTGACGCCATTCTTCCTCCGTCAGCGTCATATCGTCCATGATCTCATCGATATCTCTGATCTTTTCCTTCGGCATCTTGTATACCTCCTTGTTCGATCTCCTTATTTCCCCTCAACCGCCCTTCGCCCCCGAGAGGAAGGCACGATCACTCTTTCTTGTCGCCGGTATCGCCGGTAGTTCCGGTATCGTCATCATCATCGTCGTCCTCGGCCTCGTTGTCTTCATAGAGACTGCGGCCGCCAAAACTCTTCACCGATACCAGCGTCTTCTTTCCGGTCTCTTTGTCCAGTTTGTAGGCACGATTGGAAGTAAAGCCCTTGCGTGCTACCACATGGTAATTGCCCTTCTTGTCACGGTCATATACGGAGGTGCTTCCCAGAAAGTTACGGTGTGTCTTTACATACTCCGCCTCACCCTTGTCGTTTTTAGTCTTCGCATAATGCACGCCGAGCTTGCTCAGGGTTTCCACCTTACCGGTATCCGCATCGAAGCGTTTCTTCATACCGATCACGGACAGATCGGAACAGAACATCTTGCCCATCGTACGCTTGCCGTCTTTGTCCACCACTTCCGAACGGCGGAACTGCAAACCTTTGGCCAGTTTCACCTTGGAAACGGACATCTTGCCATCCGCACCTCGCTTGAATCGCATGAACGGAACGGAAACTTTGTCTATCTTACCGTCTTTTCCCTTCTTCCAGCCGATACCGAAGACATTTCCGCTCACAGAACCGTCCGCTTTCAGACCGAAGTTGAGCTTACTGCCAAGATTAACTCCCCAATGAGTCTTGCCGTCATTGCCCTGTCCTTTCACGATCAGGCCGCCCAGCCAGCTCTGTTTTACGCCGCCTTTTGTCTCGCCTTCTTTATTGGAACCTTCTTTATTAGACCCTTCTTTGTTCGCACCGTCTTTACCGGTTCCTTCTTTATTTGCTTCTTCTGTTTTTGCGGTATTCGCTTTATTCCCTGCATTACCGCCGATCTTGTCATCCTTGTTCGGCGATGCTTTCTTCTCCGCTTCCTTTTTGTCCTTATCATTCTTCTCTTTTGCTTTTCTACGTGAGAACACGCTCTTGGCCGCACCATAGGTCATCTTACCCGCATCCCACGCTGCCATACCGGCTCCCTGCATCTTGCCGAGCAGACCTGCATTGGATGTACTTTCCAGATTAGCTGCAGCACTGCTGACCAGACCGGTGATGAGCGGTCCCACATCCTTGATCATCCATGCGCCGCCGGCCATCATGATCAGACGGATCAGATAATTCGCTTCGACTGTACCGTTACCGAACAACACATTTCCGTCCATAACCACAGGGATCAGCATGATATAGACCTGCATCCCGATCAGCAGTCCGAATGCCGAGAAAAACTCACCGACATACAGTTCCTTCCAGCCCTCGTATTTTTTACCGTCGTCCAAAGGATAGGTACTGCTGATCAGCGGGCCTGCGATCGTCAGGATAAAGATATAGAATACGCGGGCAATAAAAGTCAGGACGCCTCTCGCCAGGGTATACAAAAACAGCAATCCCATGGCGACACCGATGAGATAGTCAATATCTTTTACCTTAAAATCCTTCTTGCATGCCGCAAGATCACGGTAGTAAACCGCTGCATCTTCAAAATTATCTCCGTTCTTTACCTGATAGTCCGAATAGTAATACTTGGCCCGAAGTTCATCCGTGACCCCCAATCCGTTTGCCGCATCCGTTGTGGTATGCGTGATATTATAATCATCCAGGATTGCCGCATCCAGCGTACTTACCGCAAAGATACATCTTCCGATCGTTGTCGTGCTGCCCCTGCGGTTTTGCTGCTTATTTTGACTGTCCTGCCCCTGCCTCTCATTCTGACCGTCCGGCGCTTCCGCTTTCTCCGATCTTGGCTGCGCTGTTCCGACCGTATTCAGACCTTTGCTTGCCGAATTAAGAACCACACTGGTGCCAAACAACAGAAGCAGACATACAAACGGTATCGCTACCATCTTGCAAAAACCGGTAAAGGTACTGTGTAATACTTTTGCCAGCGGCCGCTGCACTTCATTCCCCAGTTCTCCGATGGAACGGATCACGGAAACCCCGGAGAACAACAGCATCAGAATAAATCCGAGCCCGATGGCAAACCACACCACGCGCATGATCGGAGACATATTCAGAAGCGCGATCATCAGATAGGTTTCTTTCCCTTTATAGGTTACCGGTTCCACACCTCCGAAGATATTAAACATCTGCGCCATCAGATCTACCAGCCAAAGCAATGTCGTATACAGCTCAAAAAATATGTCCGCAAGAATTTCAAAAACGAACTCACAGACGGTCCTAAACATCGGGAAGAACACATTGATCAGGAGCGGCTTGAGCACTTCATCGAACAAAAAAGAGAGTATGGAATTCAAAAGCTTACCAACGAATTCGATGACAGGCTTTAATATCGCGTCAAAAATCGCGTTAAATATTTTGCTGAATAATCCCAGATATACCGGTTGCATAACTCTCCTGCGTGATCAACTGTTTATTTCTTCAGTTATTTCTTCTTTTATTTCGTCTTTTGTGATAACTTCTGTTGTTTCTTTTGTTGTTTCTTTCTCTGCCGCGGTTTCTTCTGCATCTTCCGTTCTTTCTTCCGTATTCTCTTCCTCCGTCTCCTGCATCTTGCGACACCAGAACAGAAAGAATACCCTTGCCGAACACAAAGCGGTAAATACGATCGTTGTGATCAAAGGTATGAGCATACGGTTGGCTTCTGATCCCATAATACCGCCAAAGGAAAACCGTCCGCAGATATATAATACCGGCTCGCCCTCCTGACCGGGTATGGGCACCAGCACTACGGTACCTTCCCGATGCCCGACAAAGGAACCTACATCGTATCCGTTCTCATCCGGAAACGCCAGATCTTTGGTCCATGCACAGTATCCGGTAGCATGTCCGGGTGCTGCCAGCCATATCAGTTGTCCGCGTTCCCGATCCGAATACACCAGCGAAAATTCCTCTGCATAACTATAGTGTCCGGACACTCCCTCAAGATATTTGCGAAGCATCTGCCACTCCGGCATTTC
>CAMJAP010000014.1 GCA_946403625.1 uncultured Lachnospiraceae bacterium | reverse complement strand
CTTTTATCGTCTCGGGATTTCCGGATGCGCCTTATAATACGCTTCCTTCGCCTCATACATACGCTGGTCTGCCATCTGCATCATCCGGCGTATATCCCCGCCCTTTGCGGAATACACACCACCGGCGGAAAAGAGTTCCGACTGCGCTTTCAGTTTTTCAATGCACTCGTTAAACTCCGCTTCCGTGATCCGCTGTGTCACCACCACAAACTCGTCACCGCCGGCCCGGTAGATTTCCTGTCCCAGGAAGGTATTCTGCAAAACCTTCGCTGCTTTTTGCAGCAGTTCGTCGCCGGCCTCGTGTCCTCTCGAATCGTTCATGATCTTGAGTCCGTTGACATCCGCAAATACGATACCAAACGATCCGCCCTGCAGAAATTCATCTTTGTCACAGTTATCGATGCGATTGTTCATCGCATTACGATTGAGCACACCGGTCAGCAGATCCGTCCGGCTCATCTGCTCCATCTCTTCGTACATCTGCCGGTTGGCGATCTCCGCCGAAAGAATAAATGTGGTCGTCCCCAGAATATCCTTGATCATACGAGAACGACTCGGATCAAAGTTCAAAGCCCAGATATAACCCAGTCGTTTTTTATTTGCCTTTAATTCATACAATACTACCGTGCTGATCCCGGCAGCCCGCAGCGACCCTGCCCATTCCGGTGTCAGTTCCGCCAGTACATTCATATCATGTTCATCCGCAACCACACAGCAGTTGTCTCCCTGGATCGCCTGCGGCCAGGTTTTGGCCACCTCATAAAAATCCGGTGTCAGGAAATGCCGCATCGGAATGATGCCGCTGCCTTCTCTTATAGACTCACACAATACCGAGCAGGATTGCTTCTCATCATCAACATAGAGAATGCAACAATGACTGGCATCGCACAACTCGCGGATGTCTGCCATCACGCCTTTCATCGCCTCTTCAAAATCGTTTGTTTCCCGCAAACGGATACAAGTCTGCAACACATGCGCTGCCATCGTTGCCGAAGTATTCGCCAGCATCGCCGCATCTACCTGCGGCATCATCTCATAGGTAAACAGGCAATATGCGATCCCCACCTGATCGGTATGCAGTGGTAATACAAAATTGGAAAGCCAGGCATGAAACATCTGCATCTCAACTTCCAGATACAAATGTCTCGGCTGGTTCTTTGCGATTGCTTCATAGCACAGATTTTCAAAAGTCAGGTCACGATCGATCACGCTCGTGTACAGAGCCCCGCTTTGAAACTCGCAGCCTCTGGCACGTACGGATTCGATATAGAGATCATTCGCCTCTACCAGACGGATATCCCCATAATCCCCTTCCCCCTTGAGTTCCACGGAAAGTACTGCTGCCACCTGTGAGAAACTGTCCACCAGACTTTTAAAATCCATAACCTCTCCTTATCGGGAAATTCAGAGTTTCTTTCCACGCGCATTCAGATATGCCCGGATCAACCAGGACGGCCAATTGGCATATATATCTGCTGCCATTGCATCTTTCTTGGTAATGTTGCTCTTCTTATATTCTGCCAGACCTTCCTTTGCCAGTTTCCGCAGCGCATGATAAAATGCTTCATCATTGCTGTTTCTGCTGATGTAAGCTCCGATATACAGAAGGATCTGTTCGTAACGATATTTCCGATAGGCCTGTGCCACTGCGGCTTCCGGTTCCATGGCGATCATTTTATCCAGTCCTTCGATGGGCTGCATCCATCGCATGGTAAGCGGTGCGTGAGACAGACTTTCGGAGCGGATGTAATAATAGGATACCGCTTCCGGCAGGTAATGCACCTTTTCGTACTGTAACAGACACTGGTACATATACGGCCGGTCCTCGCCCTGACGCACTTTTTCATCAAAGCGAAAACTTCCGGTCTTGGCCGCCACAAAGATCTTGTGACAAACACTCTGCAGATCGTATTTACCGACGGTGAGATCCAGTCTCGCTTCGGTTGCCGTCATCAATGTTTCCGATGCTTCCCCGCCATCCGTGCGCTTGCTGTAGCTCAGCTCGCCTTTTTCATTTTCCGTCGCATGAATGCTCTCGGCCGTTACCAGCGCTTCCGGCTCTGCCATCTGCACTTTGGTCAGGCGTTCGATACCGTCCTCTTTCAGCCAGTCATCCGCATCCACGAAGACATAGTATTCGCCCTGCATCACATCCAATCCGGCATTTCTTGCCGAAGACAGTCCGCCGTTCTTTTTGTGAATGCATTTGATCCGCGCATCTTTTTCTGCTGCCGCATCCATCAGCGCCGCAGTATTGTCTTTCGATCCGTCATCCACCACCAGGATTTCCAGGTTCGGATAGGTCTGCGCCGTCACGGAATCGATACAACGGATCACATAGTCCTGCATATTATAGGCCGGGATGATCACCGATACCAAAGGCTTTGTTTCGCTCATCTCATCCCACCGTATTACAATAATAAAGTATCTGCGTCAAATGCCAGTTCCAGTCGCAGTACTTCAAACGCTTCTGCATATTTCTTTCCGATCTCGTATCCGCGGAATCCGCATCGCGCGTGTACACCGGTCACCCAGTCTTCTCCGCCGAACTTGTGATACTCGGTTTTGTGCTCCCGAAGGGCTCTTACTTTTTTCTCGATCGTCTGCTCGATATCCACATACATCTGCGGACGGAATGCTACATAGCTTCTGCCGGAGGGTGTGATCGGCTCGTAGAAAAATACGGTATTGCGTCTGCGCGCTGCCGAAATGGTAGCGTTGCTCACACCGTTATGTGCCTGATGGGTATCAAACGGATGATGTGTAAAGATGATGTCCGGGTTGTAATCCGAGATACATACATCAATCACATTCACCACATCCGAACACCAGGGAATATCCTTGGTCGGGAAATCGCGGATATCGATATCATAGATTCCCAGTTCGTGCAATGCTGCGGTTCCTTCCTTGACCGCCACTTCATCAGATCGCTGTACACTGCCGTCCTTGTTGGTATAACCGGACTTGCTCATGATCAGCACTTTCACCTGATGACCGTTTTCGATTGCCTTTGCCAGAGTGCCTCCGCATGCGATCTCAATGTCATCCAGATGTGCACCCACTGCCAAAATTTTCATAGTTTCCTAAACTCCTTCTATAATGTATTTCCGGGAAATATTTTCTTACTTATTTGCCGCAGAACATCTCGGCATAACGGCGTTTCATCTTGACGCCCAGCTTTACTTCGCACTTCGGCAGTTCCTCGCCCAGCAGCTGCTTGATGCGCAGGTACGGCAGATTCATGCCGCCTTCTTTAAAGATCCGCATAGTTGCTGCCACGCGCGGATTCATCTCCATCAGTACCGGTCTGCCGTCTTTGTCATATTTAAAGTCCAGATCCGCATTGCCGTCCAGGCCCAGTTTGGCTACCACTTCCGTGGCGATGGCATACGCTTCCTCATCGTGGAAGAGCGTTGCTTCCATCGGGATGCTGGCCGTAATGGAATTGCTCTGTCTTGCCTGCATATACAGGATCTTTCCGTGATCTGCCACCAGGTCAATGGAAAACTCTGCTCCCGGCAATGCCTCCATGACCAGCAGTTCCGGGATCTCCGGCTTTTCATGCAGGATCGTATTCAGTTCTTCATAGGTGATATAAAACGAATTCGGTTTCTCACCAAACAGGATATCAAAACGCGACTTGGACGGATCCACGATACGGATGCCGCGGCTGCCGCTCAGCTCGGTTGCTTTCACACACACCGGCGACTCCGGATAGCCTACATAACGAAACGCCTCTTTAAGCTGATCCGCCTTGTCGATCCGCATAAAACGCGGCATACGCATACCGTTGTCTTTCATAAACTGATACAGACGATATTTGTTATTTGCGATATGGATCGATTCCAGATCGGATACGGAAACCAGGGTTCCGATCTGCGCAAAACGCTCTTTGTTCTGCACCAGTGCCGGCAGTTCCGCCGACATAATGGGCATGATGATATCGACATTTTCTTTCTGACAGATCTCAAAGATCCGGTCGATATAATCCGGTGCCGTTGCCGAAGGCACCTGATACATCGCATCCATCATCTCCAGGATGGTCGGGTCATTATTCATATCCGCTCCGACCAGGCGGATGTTTCTCTCTCCGTTATTCTTCAGGCAGTCTACAAATCCCAGCATATACTGGTTGCCCGCTGCCGTTACCAAAACTGTAAGATCTTTCACAGGTACTGATTTCCTCCCTTAGTCAATATACACAACTTCCCATTATAGCAAAGCGCAGGGAAAAAGTCCATGCGCTTGTTAGATATATCAAACTTGCTTTTTGAGTAACTCGTCAAATTCATCCACCGGCATCGGACGATGGTAGTAAAATCCCTGCGCCACACGACAGCCGTTCTCTACCAAAAAGTCCCGCTGCTCCTTGGTCTCCACGCCTTCGGCAATGATCTTGACGCCCAATTCCGTAAGCATCGCCAATAAGTGTTTTAAGACGATCTTTCCTTTTTCGGTATGCACCTCATCGATGAACGCCTTGTCCAGTTTGATCTCGTCCAGATTGCGCACCGTCAGCATATTCAGTGAGGAATAGCCGCTGCCGAAATCGTCCATCGATATGGTAAATCCTTTTTCTTTCAATTTCTGCAACTTGTCATATACTTCATTCTCTCCCGGCGCAAATGCGCTTTCCGTCAGTTCCACCGGAATATATTGCGGCGGCACATGGTATTTATCCCATAGTTCTTTCGCCACATCATTCAACGGTTTTTTCTCATATTTATGCATACGGGAGACATTCACCGAGATTGGAACCGGTGTGCGTCCTTCTTCCAACACTCGCTTCTGGTACTGCACTACCTGTTCGCAGATGCGGAAATCCACATCGATCACCAGGCCGTTGCGCTCGATCACCGGAATGAACTGCGCAGGGCTGATGATCTCCTGATCAAAGCGCCATCTGGCCAGCGCTTCGCCTCCCACGATCTTTCCCGTCACCATATCCACCTTGGGCTGGATGAAAGGAATGATATTGTCGTGTTCCAACGCATCCACGATGTCGTTCTCCACACGCTTGTCCCGCAGGATATCGGTACGCATATTCTCAGTGAAGAAATTGTAATCCGCGTAATATTTACCCTTGATCTCGCTCATGGCGATGGTCGCGCAGTCCTTCAGATAATTGACTGCCGGCTCCCGCTCTTCCGATGCGCAGATGCCGATGGACAGGATCACGCGATAGGCAAAGGGCAGTTCCGCCACTTTGTTCTTCAGATCCAAAGCAATATCGATCAGTTCCTGACGATCCGTCCAGGATGTAAAAAGGCAAAAATTATCCGCGCGGACATGGCCTGCCACCGTATCCGCACGGTTCTGTGCATACTCCAAGAGTATATCCCCGATAAAGCAAAGCAGACGATCCCCTTCGCTGCGTCCCAAAAACTCATTGACCGCTTTGAACTGGGTGATGTCCATCACGATCACCGCATAGTTCTGCTCCGGTCGTTCCCTGATGATCTCGCCGGTCAGATAAAAGAAATAACGCAGTGCAGGGAGATTGGTCAGCGAGTTGAAATTACTCGGACCTGATGTTTCCGTGATCTTCTTTTTGGTATATTCATACAGTTCTTTTTTAACTTCTTCGGTATTTTGAAAAGAAGAATAAAGTACCTTCTGCCGTTCGTTCATAAATCTACCCTCACGCTGCCGATACCTGTATGCGGCCCCGGAAAAAGGGGGTATGTCATTCCATCCGAATTATATGGAACATTATAACACAAATTGTCGGAAAAGTCCACGCAGGGTTGCGATTTGGCGCTATTTTGCGCTACGAAGTCATCCCTTTTCGGAGACGCCTGCGCACCCGGTTGATGTGCCGCTCAAAGTCCCCGCCGTTTAACAGTTCCGTCAGTACATACTGCTCCAAAAGCGGCACCGCACAGGAGTAAAATCCCAGTTTCGCCGAAAAGATCTCCAGCAGTTCTTCCGGCAGGATCATATAGCCCACTCGTACCGTCGGCGCGATCGTATGGCTGAAGGTATTGAGATAGATCACACAGCCTTCCGGTGCCATCGCAAAGACCGTATCCTTCGCCCTGGCGCTAAAGGAAAACTCGGAATCAAAATCGTCCTCGATGATAAAGCCTTTCCGCTCCAATGCCCAGTGCACATACTCGGCACGCTTGCCGGCCGTAGCCGTGATACCGCTGGGATAACTGTCGTACGGCGTCACATGCAACAGTTTTGCCGTACTCTCCTGCAATGCTTCCGTCCTTATCCCATCGGCACCCATCGGCAGTTTTTCCACTGTAAGCCCCTCCGCCGTATATACCTTGCTGATCTTTTCATAGGAGGGATCTTCGATCGCAATGCTGCCCTCCGCAAAAAACAGCTGCGCCACCAGGCTGTAGAGATACTCGCTGCCGGCTCCTACCACGATCTGCTCCGGACGCACCCGTATACCTCGGCTGCGCGCCAGATAGGAAACCAGCGCATGCCGCAGCTGCGGACTGCCGGCGTTTTCTTCCTTCAAAAACAACCGGTCGCCATAATCACTCAGCACCCGTCGTACCGTCTTGGCATACAACAGGAACGGGAAATCCCTGCCGGTATTGACATAGGCCGGCTGCGGGATGCTGACACCTTCCCGCTCTTTTCGTTCCCACACTTCCTCCCCGGCATACAGATCGTCCTCACGATAGGACGCAAAATACCCGCTGCGCTCCCTTGCCTCCGCGTATCCTTCCTCCAATAATAACTCATACGCATGCTCTACCGTGATCAGGCTCACGCCCGCTTCTGCTGCCACCACCCGCTTGGACGGCAGGCGGTCTCCGTATTGATACACACCGGTAGCGATGTCCTTTCGGATTTGCGCATACAGCTGCTGATAGGCCGGTGTATTCTCCTGTTCCTGAATCTGATAATTCATTGGTTTCTCCCCTGTTTTTCATCTGGTCTTATATTTTTGTTTCGTTTTGGATATTTTAACAAGACCAGCATAGGAGTATAGTACAGTAAATTGATGAAAAGGTCAAACAAAAAAAGAAAAAGGAGAACTGATAAACTATGAAAAACGAAACGAAAAGCATTTCCAACCGATTCACCCCGAAGCAGATGACCATCACCGCCGTATTTATGGCAATGACCGTGATCCTGTCGATGAGCATCTTCAGCATCCCGGTTACCGGCGGACATCTGTACTTTGTGGATGCCGTGATCTGCACCGGCGCGATCCTTTTGGGTGATCCGATCCTGGCCTTTATTATGGGTGGCTTTGGTTCTTTCCTGGGCGACTGGATCTTTTACCCGGCACCGATGTTTGTATCTCTGTTCACCCACGGCATTCAGGCCGCTGTGATCGCGCTCTGCGCCAGCCGCCTGTTTAAGAAGGGATCCTTCCACGAGAACCATCCCTCTTCCGCCCTGTTTGCAGCCCGTCTGATCGGTGTACTGTTGGGCGCTGTCATTATGGTAATCGGCTACACTTTGGGCCGCGCTTATGTATACAGCACTCCGGAAGCATCCATTGCAAAGCTTCCGTTTGAGATCCTGCAGGCAGCCTTCGGCGTAGTGGTTTCCCTGTCGCTGTGCGCACCGGCTTCGGCTGTGTCCCGCGCATTCCGCCGCTACGCACAATAAGCAATCCAATCATTGTTCGATTATATTCTCCAAAAAAAGACATCGGATTCGCTCCCGATGTCTTTTTGTTTTCGTGACCCTCTGTTTTATTCTTCCGCTGCGTGGGCTTTTTCTTTTTCGATGTAGAGCTGTGCGTCCGCATCCGCAATGAATCCGCGGATTCCCTTGGTTTCCGGTGTGTACTGTGCCACACCGATGCTGATGCTTAAGCGGTAGCTGAGCAGGATCTTTGCATTCTGATCTTCGATCGCCGCATAGATATTATCCTTTAACATTCCGACTTCATCTGCGTTTTCTAAGATCGCCACGATAGCAAATTCATCCCCGCCGTATCTGGAAAGCACGATCTTGCGATGCATATCCCCGCATGCCTGCTTCAACGCTTCGGCCGTCATCAGGATCGCTTTGTCGCCCTCCACATGTCCGAAGGTATCGTTGATCTGCTTGAAACGGTTCATATCCAGCATAAAGAGATACAACTGCCCGTCGTTCTCGTGCGCTTCCATCCCTTCTTCCAGCGTATGCATAAAGTGCTTGCGGTTGGCCAGTCCCGTCAGAGGTTCCCGGCTGACCTGCTCTCCCAGTTCGTTCATATACATGATCAGTACGCTGAGCGTAAATGCCATACAGTTGAGCGGGATGCGCCAGTAAAACAACTGAAAGATCGCGCTGATCGCCGGTATGATCGGGAAGGTGGCGATGATGATATAGCGTGCCCGATCGACATAATTGTGATTGGCCTTATACAGCGCATGAAAACCGCCGGTCGCCAGGTAGGCATAGATCACGAGATACTGCAACCCGAAAAACGGTCCCCGGGAATACTTCATCTCCGGATCGATCCAAAACAGAATGCCGGTAAACAGGTTGATCACCGCCAGTACCGTATGCGCCCAGATCAGGGATCCCGCCCAGAAAATGCTTTTGCGGCTGCGCACTACCGCTCCGTCACTCAGTGTCTCCATATAGATGAACCAGCAATAACCGGCGGCACTGGCCGACAAAAAGTAAATCGTTTTTAAGAACATACTGATCCAGCGTACCTGCGGTATCGCCGCGCAATCCATGGCATACCACAATGCATCCGACGCATAAAAGATCATCAGCATTCGTGCCGCACGTGCATAGCGGCGTCTGGTCGCCGTCATACCCAGTCCCACTCTGGAATGCAGTACCAGCGTCAACAATAAAATGATGCAAAAGACATTGATCAGTTCGTATAAGCCCAAATAGGTTGTCATATCTTACTTTCTTTCCCGAAAACGATAAATTCTAGTTTCATACGGCCGGAACATTCCATGCTCTGCTGCCAGCATATTCACTTCCTGATGCGCACGCTTGCGCAAAGTATCCGCCATAACCTGCGGCCCATCCGGGTAATTGCACAGCATCAGCTGTCCTTTTCTTCCCACATAGTTTTCCGGCAGGCGCACTTTGATCGGCAGTCTTGCAAAAGAGCAGATGATCAGATAGCGCACCTCCCCATAAGAACGCTCATACATATAGATGTTCGGATCCTTCGGGAAATATTCTTTGTATTCCCCATAGATCAGCGTCTTGGAGCTCTTGCGCAGTGCCAGACATTTCCGGTAAAAATTCAATATACTGTCCGGATCCTTCTCCTCTGCTGCCACATTCACACGACGGTAATTCGGATTCACAAAAAACCACGGCTTTACTTTGGAGAAGCCGGCATACTGCGTACTATCCCACTGCACCGGTGTCCTCGAAGAATCCCTGCTGGAGAGATGAATACGTTTCAGCCGTCGCTCGATGGTGTCTTTCAAATGGTAACTGTGGAAATTGTTCTTCGTCGACACATCCACATAATCATCGATGGAACGCAAGCGGATATTGGTCATCCCGATCTCCTGCCCCTGATAGATGAACGGTGTCCCCTGCTGGAAGATAAAGCTGGCTGCCAGCATCGTACCGCTCTCCCGCCAATAATGCGTACTGCCGTAGCGGCTGATGATACGGGGATGATCGTGATTCTCCAGATACAGGGAATTCCAGCCTTTCCCCGCCAGGGCATACTGCCACTTGGAAAACGCTTTTTTCAATTTCACCAGCGAAAACGGCCGGTGCACATATTCCGTATAGACACAGTCCGCCATCATATGGTCAAAGGAAAACATCATATCCAGTGACTTGGTCGGGCCGGTCAGGTATTTCATGGCCGACTGTACCGTGGTCATCGGACCTTCACCGATCTGGAAACAGTCATACTCTTTGCAGACCTCGCGGAACTCCGCCATATATTCATGAATGTGCGGCCCGTCTTTGTAATAAGGCATGCCGTTGACGGCCGGCAAAAACGGCAGACCGTTCGGAAGCCCTTCCTTTTTGGAAATAAAATTGATCACATCCTCGCGGAAACCGTCCACGCCCATATCCAGCCAAAAGCGCATGATGCCCTTTACTTCTTCACGCACCTTCGGATTGTCCATATTCAGATCGGGCTGTTTCTTCGCAAAGATATGCAGATAATACTGTCCGCGCACCGGATCGTATTCCCAGGCTTTTCCTTCAAACAGGCTGTCCCAGTTGTTGGGCTGATCCCGCCAGATATAATAATCGCTGTAGGGATTGTCCTTGCCCTTACGGCTTTCCAGAAACCAGGGATGCTCATCGGAGGTATGGTTCACCACCAGATCCATGATCACTTTCAGTCCCAGTTTATGCGCTTTGTGCAGGACTTTTTGGAACTGCTCCAGTGTGCCGTATTCCGGATGGATATTGCGATAATCCGAAATATCATAACCGTAATCCGCATTCGGTGACGGATACAAGGGCGAAAACCAGATGCCGTCCACGCCCAGCGATTTGATGTATTCCAGTTTCTCATATACGCCGTACAGATCGCCGATACCGTCTCCGTTGCCGTCCGCAAAGCTGCGCACCCAGATCTGGTAAAAGCTCATTCGTTTGTACCAGTCGTTATTCCGCTCCATGCCTAAAAGTCCTCATCGTCGTCGTCATTCTTCTTGCCAAACGCCTGTCGCATACCGTCTCCGACACTTTCCACGGTTTCCTTGATGCCATCGATCGTATTCTCGCCGATCTTCTTTCCGGTCTCCTTCACACGATCTCCGAAGGCGCTGATGTTATCACCGATCTCCACGACCTTGTCCGGAAGCAGTTCTTTCACTTCTTCCTTCCATTCCTCGTAGTTTTCCTTCATACCGCCATAGATATTGCGCGGGATATCAAAGACATGCTCTGTGCCTTTTACGATCTTGGATGCCGCTTCCAGCAGATAATCGGAACTCTGTTTCTTACGCTGTTCCATGGTTCCGTCCGCCACCATCGCAAGGATCTCTTCGTACCGGCGATACGCTGCCCTGGTGCTCTCATCCCATGAGATATAGATCTCGTCCATCGCATGCTGCCCCACATCTTTCATGTGATCCGGATTGCGCGCCAGATCCGCCAGCAGCAATGCCATCGCAGAAGGATTTTCATCGATAACAAATCCGTTTCGGTCATGCGTGATCCCTTCTGCCGCACACGATCCTTTGATCAATACGCTGGCCAGACCACAGGCTGCCGCCTCACGCACCACGATGCCGTTGGTATCATACACCGACGGGAACAAAAACAGATCCGCGCGGGTATTCCATGCACGCAGGTTTTCGCGGTCATGGATCGGTCCGGTAAAGATCACCTTGCCGCACCTTCCGTCGGTACCTTCATAATGCCGGATCTCCTGATCGGGTCTTACGATATCCATGGGGATGCCGCAATCCGCCACCTTCCGGCGCATCTCTTTGGCATCCACGCCGTCTCCGATAAACACCATGCGGAAATCCACGCCGTAGGCGGACAGTCCCTGCAATGCATCGATGATCAGCGGCAGTCCTTTGTATTTCATCATACGACCGACAAACAGAAATACCGGCACGCCCTCCGGCAGATCAAACTGCCCGGTCACTTCCTTTACTTTTTCCGGAGCCACGGTTCCCTTCGGAAAATCCACACCGTTTGCCATCACACGACAGTCAAATTCAAATGGCAAACCGGCTTTTTGCGCCAGTCCGTTTAAGTTCTCTCCGGCGCCTTCCGAAACCACCCACACTTCATCGCAGGCCGCGATATTATTCACCATGGCCTTGATCGTTTCATTATTCAGAACGCCTTCGCCCAACGCCTTGGTAATATCCACATCAAATTTGGTATGGTAAGTAAAGACGATCGGCGCATACTTTGTCTTCACTTCATTCTGCAGAACACGCGCCATATAGGTCGATGCCGCCGGGCAGTGTGTATGAATGATATCCGGCTCCATTTTCGCCATCTCTTCCACTTCGCGCATTGCCAGCGGATTGCCGGTACGATATCCGTTTACCAGCTTGGTGGTATTCATGCTCGGATATGCCACCACTTTGTAGGGATATCCGGTATAATCCGCTTTCGGATATTTCGGTGTTCCTACGACCACATTAGCTCCCAGGTCTTGTTGCATAATGCGACCGTAGTTCATCACAACATTTGCCACACCGTCCAATACCGGCGGGAAAGAATCGTTTAACAGACAGATATTCATAATGGTACCCCCGTATATCCTGCTTATGTACAAAAAGGCACGGTAGTTTTCCAAAACCACCTGCCTTTTATTATACCAATTCGATGTAGATTGTCAAAAAAGCATCACTTCACGATGTTCTTTGCCCAGATGCCGCTGCGTACCATGATGAGCCCGATCAGACACTTGAGCAGATCCAGCAGTTGTATGATCGACAACATATAGAACACCAGCAGATCGGTATAGCGGCTCATCACAAAAGCCGCCGGCACCGAGATCACCCACATAAAGCAACTGTCAAAGATCAGCGTGATCGCCGCATTACCGCCGGAACGGATCGTAAAATAGCATGCGTGCATACACGCTCCGAACGGCATAAAGATCCCGGTGATGAAGATAAAGCAGCTTGCCATCTCCCGAACCACATACTTGGTCTTGTAGAACAGAGGAAAATACGGTGCCACCACCACCATACCGATGCCAAACACCAGGCCGCAAAAGATGGTAAATGCGATCATCTTCCGCGCATGATCTTTTGCCTTGTCAATCTCGCCGCCACCCAGCAACTGCCCGACCACGATCCCGACGGATTCTCCCATCGCCAGAAAGGCCACGCCCATCAGGTTCCAGATGGTCGACTGGATATTCAATGCTGCCACCGCATCCAGACTGCGGTAGGAATAGCATTGGTTCATCACGGTATTTCCCAGGGCCCACAGCGTCTCATTCGCCATCAGCGGCAGGGACTTGGAGATATATTTGTGCGCCATACGCCGGGGTACGGAAAAATTCCGAAAGGCACCGACAATGAAGGGATGCTCCTTGGAATGCGTTGCCGTATAGACCACCAGTACTCCCAGTTCCACAAAACGGGAGATCACCGTAGCGATCGCCGCTCCGGCAGCCCCCAATGCCGGCAATCCCAACTTACCATAGATCAGCAGGTAATTTCCCGCCAGATTCACCAGGATGGCTGCCAGCGAGGCCAACATAGGCACCTTGGTCTGTCCGATATCACGCAGGGTTCCGGAATAGGCCTGGCAAATGCCGATCGGAATCAGACTGATCAAAATGATATGCAGATATTCCAGCCCGATCTGCAGTGTCTCCGCCGCATCTTCCGGTGTACCTTCGCCCTGCAAAAACTGCCCGATCAATCCTTCCGCAAAATACCAGTACGCCAAAATGCCGAACACCGAAAGTACAATGTTCGCAACAAACTTGAAACGGAAGGTCTCGCGAACGCCTTTGACATCTCCCATTCCATGATACTGCGCCGTAAAAATACCAACACCCGCCGTTGCTCCGAAGATCAGCAAAAAGAATACAAACAGCAGCTGGTTTGCAATCGCAACGCCCGAGATCGCATTGGTACCAACCTGCCCGATCATGACATTATCCAGCAGGCTGACCAGATTCGAGATACCGTTCTGTATCATGATCGGCACTGCGATCGACAGGATCATTTTATAAAACGCGCGGTCTCCGATGTATTTACTTGTCCTGTTTTTTATACTCATAAATTACTTACCAATATCATCCTTTTTTTGAGGCATAGAGCATATTCTACCGAACTTTTCCGCAAAAGTCAAAAACAACGCTGATGGAATAGAAAAAAGGCGGCCCCGTTTGGAGCCGCCCCAACATTTGATTATTTCGCCAGATCGACATGCTGCATCGTTCCGACACCTCCGTTTTCGTAAAGAAATACACCGGTCTTGCGAATGCGCCCGTTTAAGGAATTGTCTTCCAACGAACGCAGATCAAAGTTCGTATCCGCATTCGCCAGGCAGATGGCTCCGACGCCCTTTTCTTTTAAGCGATAGAGTTTTTGATTGCCGTCTGCATCCGTCACCCAGATCTTCAGTTTTTCAAAAACCGGATCTGCCTCGTCGATCCATCCGTTTCCGTCCGCGTCATACTTCGCAAGATCCGCAAAACCATCTCCGCTTTTGGTGCCGAACAGTTCACTTCCGTCATTGATCGCACCGTCATTGTTTTTATCCAGTGCAAGAAAACCGCTGTCGGAAGAAAGCTTTGCGATACTGTCCTCTTCGCCATCCGCATCCAGATCAAAGCGGAATTTCTGATCCGAGACTTCCGCAACATTTGCATTCAGATTGATCACAAGCGGATCGCACAAGGACCATACCGGTGCTGCCGTGATCGTATGCGTCTGCTCATAATATGCCGAAAACCGTCGGCTCATTTCCAAAGACACACTGAAATCGATCTCTCGCCCGTCTGCCGTGACCACTTTGCCCGTGGTCTGAAACTGCGTATCTTCGCTTTCCTCATAAGCGTAATATTCCGAATAGGAATACTGCGCCTGCCCGCCGGAATCATATCCTGCCACGGCCATACTGCCTGCGTGATAGTTTCCTTTTTCCTGTGTACCGTAAAAGATCGCGTGCAGTCTCTGCAGGATATAATACAATGTCTGCTGCCGAATCTGTTCTAAGGAAGCTGCCTCGGAGGACAGTTCCTTACGGGCAGTCCCCATAACGGTTCCCGAGCGACTCTTGATCCCGCTGTTTCCTGTCGAAACGCCGGCATCCAGCCCTCTTCGTTTCGCCTTGCTGTTTAACATCTCCCGAAACGACGGCTCCTGCGCATTCTTCTGCACCCAGCCGAACACTGCCGTACTGCCCTGCACACTTTGCGTGCTGTACTGCCTCGCCGATCCCATCGCTACACTTCCGGATCTGATGATCATATTGACCCCCTTATCTTCATGACCACACTTTTCTCTCCGTTCGTTCCTTCTCCCGTCATGAAAAAATGATGCCACCGACAGGATCTCCCTATCCGGTCCGCCCCATCATTTCTGTGCCCATGATCATCTCGTATTGTATTCAATTGTCAAATATCGCAACCGTTGCTGAATAATATATCGGCGGAAGTGCTGGGGAGCATAAGAGTGTCAGACACGGGGACGGTTCTTTTGTCTGAGGGTCGGCCGGTCAGACAAAAGAACCGTCCCCGTGTCTGATTCGCCATTTGTTAACTATTGTCTATTGGAGGTTGACAATTCGTTTTGCCCGTGCTATCATCTAGCCGTCACATAGAAAAAAGGAGAAACTACATTGGCGGCGACTACTAAGATGCAAACAGAATCAGCAAAGAAAAAGGGGGCAGCGTTTCGCACCATCGACCTGGCGTATATGGCGCTGGCGGTGGCGATGCTGGCCGTGTGTTCCTGGATCTGCATCCCTGCGACGATCTCGTTTACGATGCAGACCTTTGCCGTGTTTCTGATCGTGTGTCTGCTGGGGGGGCGACGCGGAACCCTGTCGGTCGTTGTTTATCTTTTGCTGGGTGCAGTCGGCGCTCCCGTGTTTGCGGAAATGAGCGGCGGTATCGGCTGCCTGCTGGGGCCGACCGGCGGTTATCTGATCGGCTTCGTATTTTCTGCCCTGGTGATGTGGGCATTGGAACGCTTTCTCGGTAAGAAACTTTGGATGTACGCCGTATCTATGGTGCTGGCTCTGATCGTCTGCTATGCCTTCGGAACCGCCTGGTTTATGCATGTGTATGTCGGGGAAGACGGCAGCCGCGCCGGTCTGGTCACCGCGCTTTCCTGGTGCATCTTTCCCTATCTCCTGCCGGATCTGGCAAAGATCGCGCTGGCTCTGCTCATCGGCAGCAATAAAGCTCTGCGCAAAGTCGTACGAAACGGTGCATCCGCATGATCATTCATCTGCGACCGCATCACGGTATGTGTCTGTATTATTTTCAGGGGAAAGGTTACAGCGGTGAGTTCGTCCGCAATATGTCCGAATACAAGCACCTTTTGGAAACCGAAAATCCTTTGGTTCAGATCACGGAAGGTATGGATGATCTGTGTGCGAAATGCCCCAATAACCGGGACGGCATCTGCACTTCCCAGGAAAAAGTACTCGCCTATGATTCCGCGGTACTGGATGCCTGTGGCTTAAGTTTCCGCACGGTGCTGCCCTATAATGATTTTTCCGAATTGGTACAAGAAGAAATCTTGCTATCCGGCAAGCGCAGACAGATCTGCGCAGATTGTCAGTGGAACTTACTATGCTCCGCTGAACCGTAGCCGGCATTCCGTATATGCATCCGCCACCATCGGCTACGAGTATTACTGACTTGCGGTAGCTTTTTGCAGAAAGGAGCAGTCTCCTCACGGATGACTGCTCCTTCTTATTTACAAATACTTATTCTTCGATCAGTTCCCGCCACTGCTCCAGGATCTGATCTTTTGAAAAACGTTCCGCCCCTTCCGCGCAACTCTGCAGATACCGGCTCCGGATCCGCTCTTCGTAAATCATCTCTGTTACCGCTTGCGTTAAGAGCTGTTCGTTTTTATCATCCGCACCGTCTGCTGCATACTGCGGTGTCAGTATCCCGTACTTTGCATATTCGATGGCGGATGCCTTTTTGCCCACTTCCGTATCGGGGGCCAGGATCTCTCTTGCACCGGAGACCATATCCACCGATACCACCGGGCAGCCGCAAGCCAGTGCTTCGATCAGCACCATCGGCAAACCTTCGTATTCTGAACACAGCACAAATACGTGAGAGCGTTTGAAATACGCAAAGGGATTTTTGATCTCCCCCGGCATATAGACATGCTCGGTCACGCCGTACTCTTTGGCGCATTCCGTGAGTTTCTGCCGCTCCTCGCCTTCGCCCAGGATCACCAGTCCCACATCCTTGCCTTCTTTACGCATCCGTGCAAGCACACGGATCAGCCGGCTCTGCGCCTTTAACGAGATCAGGCGTCCGGCATGTACCATGATCTTTTTGTGCTGATCGTAAAATGCCTGCGCCTGCGGATCCAACGCTTCGCCCATTCGCTCACGCGCATTTGAAAGATCCACAAAATTGTAGAGGCACTGCACTTTCTCTCCTGCTACACCGAAGGTATCCCGCATATCCGCTTCCGCCGGTTTGGATACCGTCAGATAGCGATAGGATCCTGCTCCGATCAGGCGGTGAAAACACTTGTGTACCAATCCGGTGCCGCTTTCTTTCGACGGCATACTGTGATAGACCGTGATCTTTTTGTCCTTCATTCCGGATAAAAGATTGACGAGATTCGCTCCATCCATATGACTGATGGTGGTATCGATCGACAGTTTCCGTTTGAGATACCGCAGTTTGCGCACTCGCTGCAGAGTATTGAAGACGCGCTGCACGGAGCTGCCTTCCACCAGCGGCGGAACTTTTAAATCGATCAGATTGGTACAGCAGGGATAGATGGCCCCTGCCGCATCAAATACGATCATCGTCACTTTGTATTCCTGCTCCAGTGCCAGCGACAGGTTGGCGGCCATACGCTCCGCCCCGCCGTTACGCAGGTTTTGGACCAGGACTGCGATATGTTTTGTTTTTTTCATAATACGCATCCTATCAGAATTCCGCGATTTCTTTTTCTTCCTGCGCTTTTTTCAGGATCTCCAGTTCTTCCAGATAGGCTTTTACTACGATGTCTCTGGAGAAATGCTTTTCCATGCGCTCGCGTCCCTGCAGGCCCATCAGCTTGCGCGCTTCGTTGGGCAGTGCCAGGAATCGTTCGATGGTTTCCACCAATGCATCCACATTGCCGCCCGGATAGATAAATCCGCTCACATTGTTTTTGCATGTTTCACGGCATCCCGGATTGTCAGTGGTGATCACCGGACGTCCGGAAGAGGCATTCTCCAACAGCACATTGCTCATACCCTCGCCATAGGTAGACGGATGAATGATCGCATGCGCGCGTTCAATAAACGGATGCACATCCTTCTGGCTGCCGCGGTAATGCACGATGTCCGCTTTGCCCAGTTCCTCCAGATCCTTTTCGTAATGGATCTCGGTCGGCTCAATAAATCCAAGCATATTGAACTCGGTCTTCGGATACTTTGCGCGGATCCGCTTTGCCGCCTCGATATAATCGTCTACGCCTTTATCGTGCAGCACACGACCGACATAGTTAAAGACCACGGTCTCTCCGGTTTTGCCGTCTCCGCCCTCCGGATACGGGAGCACCGGGAATCGGTTCGTATCCACACCGGATCCCGGGATCAGTCTGCCTTTTCCCTTGACCATGTGCAGTCGTTTTGCCAGTTTCATATTTACCGCATTCTGAAACATGATGCAGGCACTGCCACGATACGCTGCCTGAAACAGACGCACGATCAAACCCTTTTTCAACTTGCCGCCATCCAGTGCGGAACCGAAACCGGTCAGGTTGTTGATCACGGGAATGCCCAGCGACCGCGCCGCCAGACTGCCGTAAACATTGGGTTTTGCCGTGTAGGTCAGAACCGCAAACGGCTTGTACTCCGCAAACAGTTTCCGGTAATGCGCCAGCAGTTTTGCGTCCGCCACCGGATTGGTTCCTCTGCGGTCGATCACCGGATCATCATAAAGAAACGGGATCTCCGTCATCAATTCAAACTTTTCTCCGTACGGGCATGATACCAACACACGATAGCCTTCCGCGATCAGTGCTTCGATCAATTCCTTCCGAAAACAATAGATATCATCATCATTATTGGTCAGTAATGCCACCAATGGCTTTTCCATTCCGTTCACCTCTTTGTTACTTATTTGATCACTTCCAAAACCGTGCGTACCATGGTCTTTGCGTCATTCCACAGACTGAATTCCCGCAGCGACTGCAGATTGTATGCCATCTTGGCCGGCAGGATCTCCTGAATATATACCGCATCCGTATCCTCGGCCCCGTCCAGCAGTTCTGCCTCATCCTTATAGGCGATGCTGGCTTCCGATGTGATCCCGGCAGGCAGTAACAATGTCGCACGCATCTCTTTGGTATACTTCTTCACATATTCCGGTACTTCCGGGCGGGTTCCCACAAAGGACATATCTCCGGCCAGCACATCGATCAGCTGCGGCAGTTCATCCAGACGATACTTCCGCAGGAACGCACCGATCCGGGTCACTCGGGCATCCCCCGATACCGTCACCGCGCTGCCTTTTTTATCCGCATCTTTACACATCGTGCGGAACTTGTGAATGCGAAAGATCTTTCCATTCGTCGTCACGCGCTTCTGCCGGAAAAATACACCGCCCGGCGAATCCGTTGCGATCAGCACTGCGATCACCGTCATCGGAACCGCCAGCATACAAAGCATCACCACGGACATCACCACATCGAACGCCCGCTTTACCGCCAGCTGTCCTTTTTTCTTCGCCAGCAGATCATAGTATTCCTTTACTTCCGGATGCCGCAATCCCCGCGGCAGATCCTCATATCTGCACAATCCCATCTTGTTTCTCCGCTCTTATTAAAATGTGCAGATACGAGTATCCGATCTGCACATTTCTTCTGAATCATTTTCAAAACCGGCTGTCTGACAAACTTACCGAAACGCATTCAGATTGAGGTTCAATCCCTGCAACAGCACTTTCAGTTCTTCCACCTTTTTCTCATTTTTGGCAACCCAGGTCAGCAATACCTGATTGTTCCGGTCACGGAATTCCACATCGCAATGGTCCGTATTATTCGAATTGCCGTGCACCGTATGCAGAACCGCAATGTCACGGATCCGAATGAAACGCCACGTCGTATCACCCATAAACTTAAACCTGGTACCGATAAAATCCTTCGTAGCAAAGATAAACTCGTCCGGTCCGTTTTCCAGCTGAAACAGCGGATTGCCCTGCATCTGTGCATCAAACTCCGCTACATCCTGTGCCGACTGCAACAGTGTGTCCAGATCCTTTCTGGTTACGGCTGCCGCATCTCCGTTCTTTGCCTTGCTGGTCAGGATGATGATCATCAGCAACATTACCGCACCAAGTGCGCCCATAAAGAAAACGCCGCCCTTGGTCTGATCATTCTCCAGCGCTCCGTTTTTGATCATCACGAACATGATCGCAAACAGCATGATCGGGATGATGATCAACACCTTTTTCTTTCCGGCAGCTGCCTTCTTCGCCCCGTTTACTTCCTGCTCGTACTTCTGAAACCACACCGACTGTGCTGCCATTCCGCTTGTGTTTGCCATGACCATTCCCCCTTTTTTCTTTTATGCTCCCGGTTTCACCGACCGGATCACTTCACTATAGTTTTTGGTAATGAACTCCACATCCTCATCCGAAAGACGTGTATGCAACGGCAATGTCACCTCATTTGCATAGTGCGCATAGGCATTGGGGAAATCCTTGATGTCAAAGCCCAGTGCTTTGTATGCCGTCATCATCGGCAGCGGCTTGTAATGTACATTCGTCGGAACACCGCGCTCTGCCATCTTGACGATCACCTCACGGCGCAGCGCATCGTCTGCCCACGGAATGCGGCTCAGATACAGATGCCGGCTGGATGCATATTCTGCCGTATCGTGTGTCAGATGTTCCACACCCAGTTCATCGCAGCAAGCATCGTACATTGCGATGATCTGCTTTCTGCGTTCCAACAGCGACGGATAACGATCCATCTGCTTCAAACCGATGGCTGCTGCCACATCGGTCATATTGCATTTGTACAACGGTGCGATGATATCATACTCCCAGGAACCCAGCTGGTCTTTTGCCAATGCGTCCTTGGACTGTCCGTGCAGGCTGTAGAGCTGATACCAGCGATACATTTCTTCATTATCAATGCCCGGAATATCCTTCCAGACCGCTGCTCCGCCTTCCGCGGTCGTAAAGTTCTTTACCGCATGGAAGGAAAAGGATGAAAAGTCAGCCAATGATCCGGCCATTACGCCCTTACGACTTGCCCCGAAAGAGTGCGCGCTGTCCGATACCACTGCGATCCTGCCGAGCGCCTTTTGGATACGCTGTCCCAGATCGGTATTTCCGCCCGGTGTGAACAGCGCTTTCTTACGCTCTACGATGGCATAGATCCTGTCATAGTCACAGGGAATTCCTGCCAGATCCACCGGGATCACCGCCTTGGTCTTTTCGTTGATAGCCGCTTCCATCTGATCGTAGTCCATCTCCAGGCTGTTTTCCTGGCAATCAATAAATCTTACGGTTGCACCGACATGAATCGCTGCTGCTGCCGATGCCGTATAAGTATATGCCGGAACCAGCACTTCATCGCCGGCGCCGATCCCCAGGATACGCAGGTTCAGTTCCTCTGCTGCCGTAGCCGAATTGAGCGCGACTGCTTTGGATGTGCCCACATAAGCCGCAATCTTTTTCTCCAGTTCCTTGGTTCTGGGGCCTGTAGTCAGCCAGCCGGAACGCAGGGTTGCACATACTTCCTCAATCTCCGCCTCCGAAATATCGGGCGGACTGAAAATAATCTTCTTCTGTTCCATAAAACCTCCGATGCGCCTGTAAGCGCCAACACTAAAGATGTATTATAGCATTTTACGGGCAATTCTTCAAATTTCTTTTCACCCGTATGCGATGGTTTCTATTAAAGCCTGGTCACAAACTGCGTGGCCGGATTGATGCCGTTTTCGTCACAATGATACACCTTGGAAGAAAGCATCTCTCCCATCTTTCCGGACTGTCCGGCCTGCTTCGCAAAGCTCGTTACATTCCGTTCTCTCAGATCAAAGATCAGAATATCGTTCGTATTCATAAGCACCGCATTGAACGGTCCGCCCATCACCTGCATCATCTTTTCCACGACACCGGGATAAAACAACGCCACCGCACCGTTCGTACATTTGGAAGTGGACAGCAGGATATGGTTTCCTGCCAGCCCTGCCTGCATCATGATATCCTTGCGTGTCACATCCGCCTCTAAGAAATTCACTTCCTGTCGGATGCGGTAATCATAAACAACCGGCGGAAAACGGCGCATGGTATTGGCCATCGCTTCCTTCATAACCTCTTCTTCCCGGTCCGCGCATCCCCACTGCTCCAATTCCTCGCGCTTGATCTTGCTGCTGATCAGCGAATCTCCCTCGTCGCTCACCAGCTGGTACAGCACAAATGCAAAGTCGCTGAACTTCTGATATACGCAGCCCTTCAGTTCCCGCATATGCAGCCCGTAGTTCAGAGGCCGGATGATCAATTGCTCTTTCATCGCTTCATAATCGCCCTGCGCACGGGTCCGCAATGCCTCGTGATTCCCCCGGGACTTTTCCAGATCGGCCTGTCCGCCCCGAACGATCTCGTAAGCATAGTCCATTCCCTTTTCCAGGTAATCCTGATACAGCTTCTCGATCGCAATGCGGCTGACGCCGGTGATATTCTCATCTTCCGGTGTCTCCACGATCAAAAAATCATTGAGCAGCGCCTCCGATGCTTCCCCGTTGTAGAGTTGGTTGCAGTCGCGGATCCACTCCTGCATCTTCGCATCGTCGGATGTCGTTCCCTTGGCATAATACTTTATCTGTTCCTCCGTAACGGCATACTCTTCGATCAGCCGCTTCCGAATCATATCAATAAACTGTTCATAGGTCAGTTTCTTCGGCATAAGATAAACCTCCTTTACCGTCGTTTATGTGCCTTCTCACAACACATCGCCCAATGCAACATTATAGCGTTTCCGCAGATTTCCCGCAAGTTGGTAAACATCCCCCACTTTATAGGAATTGCAAAGCATTTCCTATAAAGCAAAAGCCCCCGCTGTAAAGGCAGGGGCAAAAGGGGAATCTCACCGTTCTTACAGGCTGTTTACGCACCCCAGAAATACCGGCAGGCCGGTTTCATTATCGATAATGCCGTAGATAAACGGACGATCCAGGATCACTCTCACCGGATCTTCCACCGGCATAATCGCCCCGCAGCGATCCATCTCGATCACCGTTACCGCTGCAGCTCTGGTACCCGCACGATCCACTTCGATATGTGTCTTATGCAAAACATTTCCGATCCAGACATCGTAAGGAGAGCCGTCTACTGTTTCCATCATCTCCGTAAACTCCGCGATCCCCTGCAGGAACGGCAGCGTCATTCCCATATTCTCAAGCACATCCACCATCTCGATGCTGTAATCCTTCTGGAATTCCGGGATCTGCACGATAACAGTCCCATACGTGCAGTTGCGGATCGCCTCAGCCAGATCCGCATCCCCGGCAGCCAGAGACGCGATGTAATCATCCAGATCGGTGCCTTTCTCCGGAAGGATTCCCATAAAGGAATACTCCCCACCCTTATATTCTTTCAAAAAGCCGATCCCGTCCCCCAGCTCAAAATAGGCATTTTCCGTACTGGCAAGCATAGTAACATCGGTCTTGCTTCCGTCCGCATTGGTAAACTGACGATTCTCCAAAATGTCGTCGTCTTCGTACTCCTCCATCCATTCGCCTTCGAAGGCCAACGCATTGATCAGATACATTCCTGCGTCCCGCGGAATCTGTTTGATCACTTCCGGGATCATCCCTTTCGTCTGTTCGGAGACCCAATTGTTGATCGCAACCGTAGTGGTATCGTCAAACGGCGCCTTCCAGACATCCGCACCGTACCATGACAGCGCCTTTGCCGCAAATTCTTCCTTTACACGCCACATACCGTCATCCCGAAACCAGACGGAGTTCGCCACATTCCAATCGACGCCGTTGGCATTTCGCAGATGTTCGGTCATATTATATAAGAGCGGATTCATCTCATCGATCGGGATCCCGCCGCCGATCACGCGCTCCATATCCGCGAGGGTGTCTCCGGTCGCGCCGTTTTCCGCCATACCGAAGGCGATCGCGATGGAAGTCGGCGAAAGCAGCACATTCGGATGGTTCCCCTCAAAAGCTACGGACTCTGCCAGCAGATCCATCGATACTTTTGACAGCGCTCCGATCTGTTCCTCCGTGATCCCTGCTGCAGGGGCTTCGATCTTTTCGATCCCTTCCGTCAGGTTTTCATTTTGCCCGCTGCCGGTAACCGGCAGGGTTTCCTCCCCCTGTGCGGTCTGCGCTGTGCCTTCTTCCGCGGCCGGTGTTTCTGCCGGAGTCTCCTGTGCCGGCGTTTCCTCCGGCGCCGTTGTTTCCTCCGCGCTCTGCGGCTGTTCTACCGTTTCCGTCACCTTCTCCTGCACCGCGGGTTCTGTCGTTCCGCACGCCCCCAGTGTACAAGTTAATGCAAGCATCGCTGCTACTGCTTTCTTCTTCATTGCTGTCATCCTCCTGTTGTTTTTTCACCGAAAAAATACCTCCCCCGCAAAGGGAAGGCATAGATTGGTGTTTTCCTCATTGCTATATAAGATACGGTGGGTGATAAAGAAATTTATGGGGATAAAATATATATTTGGGAAGGCCGGGAGGTTCTATCTCCAGGCGGCTTCCGCTTTGTTGTAGTAGTCCATCAAAACCGGCTTGGTCAGGTGGTTGATCTCTACATTTTCGGAGATCTCGTCCTTGCCGAATGCAAACAGCGCCGCAACATTGTCCTCGGACAGGTATCTGGTCTCCACATCAAAGGTGATGTTCTCGGACAGTTCCCGACGGCTGGCCATATTGAAGCCCCAGTCGCCGAATGCCGGTACTTCCAGATGATAGGCCTTGACCTGAAAGCCCTCGCTGGCAATGGTCTTGTGGATGCACCAGAAGGCATCCGTTGCGTAGTACGGACTGGTGGACTGTACGACCAGTACGCCCTCCTCATTTAATACGCCACCGCACATACGATAGAAGATATTGGAATAAAGCTTATTTAACACTTCGGAATTGGGATCCGGCAGATCGACAATGATCAGATCGTATTTCTCCGTGCAGTTTTCCAGATACTCATACGCGTCCATGATATGCACATGGAGTTTTTCGGAAAGCAGGCTGTTCTGATTGATCGCCGTGATGTTCTCGTTGGTACTGCAGATCCGGATCATCTCTGCGTCCAGATCCACCAGATCGATGCTCTGCACTTCGTCATACTTCAGCACCTCACGCACCGCCAGACCGTCACCGCCGCCCAGGATCAGCACATTTTCTCTGTGCTCCAGCTCATTCATCGGCACATGCACCAGCGCTTCGTGATAGCGGTATTCGTCTGCCGTGGAAAACTGGGTATTGCCGTCAATAAACAGTCTTACATCATCCTTATGTCTGGTCATTACGATCTTTTGGTACTGCGTCTGCTCCACCAGGATCACCCGGTCCTGATACAAGCCGCCCTCAATCTCATTGGAGATATTGTCCGCAAAGACCATTCCCAGCACCATCATGCCCGCCAATCCGATGCCGAGGATGCGATAAATGTTGATATGTTTGATGCGCTCCCCAAACTTCCACATGATCAGGAGTGCTGCGATGATATTTAACAAGCCACACAAAAAGGATGTGGAAAAATAGCCGAGCTTCGGAAGCAGGATCATCGGAAACGCGATTGCTCCGACCAGGCCGCCGATATAGTCAAAGCTGAAGATCGAGGAAAGCGTTACTTTCAGATTGTTCTCGTCCTGCTCAATGATACGTGTCATCACCGGGATCTCCGCGCCGGCAAAGGTTCCGATGATGATGATCACGAGGTACATCACCACCGAATAATTCAGCACATAGATATTGGCAAGAAAAAGGATCAGCGAACTGATACCGCCGATCACACCGATGCCAAGCTCTATCGTCACAAACACATTAAACAGATTTTTGTTGAAAAACTTGGAGATATACGCGCCCAGACCGAGCGATGCCATATACAGACCGATCGTCACGGAATACTGCAGCGTACTGTTTCCCAACAGGTACGAACTGACGGCGCTGATGATCAGTTCGTAGCACATAGAGCACCCGGAGATGATCAGCGTCGTCAGCATTAAAAGCCTGTATTGTTTACTCATTTGAATTGCCTTACCTTTTTAAGGATTGCCGGATCGCTTACTGGATCACACCGCTTACGATGAATGCAAGTCCCATAAAGATACCGAATACCATGATGCCGGCAGCTTCGTTTCTGTTCATGATCTCATCGTTGAGTCTGTATTTCTTGTTCAGGATATCTACAACGAAGTAGCCGATCACAAAAGCAACGATGCCGATGGCTGCATAGATACCGGTGCTTGCCACACCTGCCAACAGCTCCTGCGGCTCCGACTGTGTGTAAGAAACCAGTGCGGAACGAACGATGAAACCGAGGCCTGCATAAATACCTGCGGACAACCAGCCGACTGCGGTATTTCCCTCTTTGATCTCCTTCGGGAAATCTGCCGGGTGAATGATGTCAATGATCAGATATCCGACCATCATCGCTACCAGTCCTACCACAAGGTACACAAAGATTTCCAATGCTGCTGCCATTTCTGAATCCTCCTTAAAAATGTAATGAGTGTATGTTTTTGTTTTTTAAGTACTGTTGTTATTTACCGCCACCGCTGGACGAGCTTCTGCTGTTGATGCTGCTCTGTCGTACGGAGTTGGAATAGGAATCAAAATATCCGTTTCCTACATTATGAATGGTATCACCCGAATATGTGGAGTAGGCCGACGGTGAACTCTTGAAACTGGACGAGTCTGCCGCAAAACCGGTAGAATAATAATGGCTGCGATACCAGCGGGTATTATTCGAGGAACTGCGATACGGATCATTGTCCGAAGTATATGCATACTTACGGCTGGAGATCTGTACATAGACCTTATCTTCCGCGCCCTCCGGATGATAGATCAGACAGTATTCCTTCTTGGTCAGGATCGCGATCGTATCGTTGGAGACATCGTCCTTTTGGGTAACGGATTCCGTATAACCGTCGATACCGTTGATGATGTTCATCGCTACATTATCGGTCGTATCATTCGATGCATACTCGTAAACATCCGCCTTTTGTTTTTCCTGTCCCGTGATGGATGTCACATAGGAATAGGAACTGTTCTTTTCCAAAAATTTCTTGATGGAATGGGTGTTGAGAAGATTTCCGAGCGACCCCATGCAGGCGCCTATTACCCAAAAGATGATAAACATCATCACAAACGCCTTAGCGCCATTACCGCCGCCGGAAGATCTTCTGGCAGCTGCCTCATCAAATCCGGTCACAACGATCTCAGTCGGCTCGATATAATAGCCATAGGAATACTCGGTTCCGTCTTCCCACATCTCTGCCGAAAGCGTCTTTTCTTCGGTCGCGTCCTCAAACTCGACGAAACCGGCCCGTTCACCGTTGTCCACATCCACATTGCCGGCATGGGATACAACGACCTGCGTACCTTCATCCACCTTGTGCCATTCCGGTCCGATGTTTCCGCGAATATTATTGGCCGGGAACGACATCGAGTACTCTCTGTACACATCGTCCACGGACAGCCAGAACTCGCCCTTGTTGGTCGAAAGGCGATATTCCTTCCAGCGCTTGTATCCGTCATTGATGTTGGCATACTCAATGAAGCCGACTACCTTGCACTCCAGATCACGGATCCGTAATTTTGTACCTACCCTGTAATCCATCTCTTCACTCCTTATTTATTCCTGAGCCGTTCCCGCCGCAATGCTATTGCGAGCGTCCGGCACCTCACACATCCTTCTTTGCGATATCTCTCTCCACCAGCTGCGTCTTTACTTCTTTTGCCTCAAAAAGCTCCTGCAGCATCTCGGAGATGCCTTCCAGTACCGTATCCGTACAGGAAAAGATATCCACCGCCGCATATCCGTATTCCGGCCATGTATGCACGGAAAAGTGGGATGTGGTGATGACCGCAAAATAGGTCACACCGATCGGCTCAAATTCGTGAATGCATTCCTCTACGATCTCTGCCCCGACATATTTGATTGCCTTGTGCGCGATCTCTTTGATCCCTTCCGGATCATCGATCACCTCACCGCAGCCATACAGGTCTACCACCAGTTGCTTTGCCATTTCTTCTCTCCGCTTACCTCTAAAAACCAATCCCTACACTTATTTTCTGCGAAAAAGTGCAGACAGCAATCCCCCGGGCTTTCCGGTGCTGCCGCTTGTGTTACGGGCATTGTCTGCCAGGGTCTGCTCATACGACGGTCCGGCTGTTCCCGCGTGGATCGAACCATAATTCTGGTTTGCTTCCGCACGATCCGCACCGCATCCGCGACAGCGTTCTTCATCGCAGCGGTTCAGGTTGCCGCAATACGCGCACACCCAATCCACTCCGTTCGATGTCTTCGCCGCCTCTTCCGCCGTCAGTGTCGCCGCCTGCACATTGGTCGGCATATAAAACACCGTCTCGGCCGCTCTGGCGCTGGCACACCCCGGACAACGGTCAAACCGTGCCCGAATGGCTTTTTGCCCGCAAAAGGAACAATCCCATAATCCTTCAATTCTGTTGGAATCCATATGAACCGTACCCCCAAAAACCTACGACTTCAAGATATACGATACCCCATAATCCGGAAAGATACAAGAAACTCCGGTTGGCATTTTCGCAACGATTAGTTGCGCGTGATCATACCTCCGCTACTTTATAGGTGCCTACGATATCCGCTACCTGCTGCCGGATGTCGCCGTTGCCTTCATACGCGGATTTCATCAGTTCTTCGAGCTGGCTTAAGAAGCGGTCTTCGTCAAAAGCGATCGGATTGCCGATGTGGATCAGATGGTTCGGTGTGGTCTTCATACCTTCCTCTTCCATCAGTTTTTCCTCATACATCTTCTCGCCCGGACGCAGGCCGGTATAAACGATCTTGATATCTTCATCCGGACGCAGACCGGACAGTTTGATCAGATTGCGCGCTAAGGTATCGATCTTTACCGGGCTGCCCATATCCAGAACAAAGATCTCGCCGCCCTTCGCATAGGTACCCGCCTGCAATACCAGACTGACGGCTTCCGGAATGGTCATGAAATACCGGATGATGTCCGGGTGGGTGACCGTCACCGGACCGCCGTGTGCGATCTGCTCTTTAAACAAAGGTACCACGCTGCCGTTGGATCCCAGTACATTTCCGAAACGAACGGCTACAAATTCGGTGCAGGGCGTTTCCTTCAGACTCGGTTCTTCGCCCGAATGCATATGGGAATACAGCGCCTTTAAGTCATTGGCCTTGCCCGCCTTGATCTTGGCATCAAATGTCTGCACCACCATCTCGCACAGACGCTTGGTCGCTCCCATCACATTGGTCGGGTTGACCGCCTTGTCGGTACTGATCAGAACGAAACGCTTTACGCCGTATGCCATAGCCGCATAGGCCGTCTTGTAGGTACCGATGGCATTGTTCTTGACTGCTTCTGCCGGGCTCATCTCCATCAGGGGCACATGCTTGTGTGCTGCCGCATGATAGACGATCTCCGGGCGGTATTTTTCAAATACTTCATTCAGTCTTCTGGAATCGCGTACGGAACCGATCAGAACGCTCAGGTTCAGATCCGGATGATCGCGCAGCAGTTCCTGCTGAATGTCATAGGCGTTATTCTCATAGACATCAAAGATGATCAGTTCCTTCGGATCATGCTTTGCCACCTGACGGCACAATTCCGAACCGATGGATCCGCCGCCGCCGGTCACCATAATGCGCTTGCCACTGATGAACTCGTAGATCTCGGACATCTCCACGCGGATCGGATCACGCCCCAGCAAGTCTTCGATAGACACATCCTTCAGGTCGCGGACGGTAATGTTCTCTTCCTCTACGATCTGGTACATGCCGCGCAGGAGTTTTAAGCTGCAGTCGGTTTCCTTACAGATATTTAAGATATCGCGGATCGCCTCCGCCGATGCGGAAGGAATGGCAATATAGATCTTTTCGATATTGTACTTTTTGCAATTGTTCAGGATGTCATCCCGTCCGCCCACGATGGGAACGCCGTCGATGGAACGGTTCCAGGTATTGGCATCATCATCGATGATACAAGCCACACGGTCATTGCCGGATGCAAAACGGTTCATATCGTGCAGGATCGCCCGTCCCGCACTGCCGGCACCGATCAGCATAACCGGATGGTACTCTGCGGAATTGCGCAGCTGGTGACCCTTGGCCAACAACACAAAACGATAGGAAAAACGCGCCGCCAGCACCATCAAAAACTGGAACATAATGCCGACCGGATAATAGGACCAGGGCATACGCCAGTACTCGTCCGAACATTGCAGCACTACAAAACTCACACCAATGCACTGCACGACAAAGGATATGCCTGTCGCCAGCACGATCCGTTCCAGTTCCATAAAGCTGGCATAACGCCACATCGCCCTATACAGCCCGCACTTCCAAAAGATGATCAGTGCCAGCACCATATAGATCAGGGTATAGTGCGCATAGGCATCGATATAGTCCTGCTCGATCATGGAGATCCGGCAGTCAAAACGCAGCCAGAGCGCAAGAAAGTAAGACAGATTGAGCACAACGGCATCATAAACCGCCAGCAAAACTGCCACAAACTGCCAATGTTGTATTTTTCGTTTTTGAGTCGCCATCAGATGATATAAAACCAGCTTTCGTCCGAATCCAGATCTTCACTGTGGGAGGCGCTGCCGTCCGCATACTTATACACCAGTTCCTGGCTGCGGATGTACACCTTTGCCCCCGCCGGGATCGATTTGGTGATGAAGCAGTTGCCGCCGATCACCGCATTTTCCCCGATCACGGTCTCACCGCCGAGGATGGATGCCCCGGAGTAGATCGTCACATTATTACAAATGGTCGGATGACGCTTCTTATTATTCAGACTGCGCCCGCCTCTGGTAGAAAGGGCACCGAGCGTCACGCCCTGATAGATCTTTACATTATCCCCGATCTCCGTGGTCTCACCCACAACGATACCGGTACCGTGATCGATAAAGAAATACTTGCCGATCGTAGCACCCGGGTTGATATCGATACCCGTCAGGGAATGCGCATGCTCCGTCATAATACGCGGGATCAGGGGCACACCCAGCAGATACAGCTCGTGGGCGATGCGGTTCACAAAGATCGCATACAGGCCCGGATAGGTATAGATGATCTCGTCCTTGTAGAAGGCCGCCGGGTCACCGTCAAATGCCGCCTGCACATCGGTTTCGATATATTCACGTACTTTGGGAATGCGGTTCAGAAATGCAAAGGCCAGTTCCTCCGCCTTATCGTTCAGCTCCGTCTCGGACAAGCCCGTATAGGCCTCTCCGTAAGGCAGAACCACCACCAGCTGACGGATCAGATGAAACAGAATGTCCTCCAGCTGCATCGAAATATCGTTTCGTACCGTATAGACCTTGAAGGTACGGTTCTTGAAAAAGCCCGGAAACACGATACGCTGCAGTTTATTCAATATATCAACGATCGTTTCCTTGTCCGGATGGTCAAAACTGTCGACCTTATCGATATCTTTTCCCTGCGCATAATCATCCAGGTAGGCGTCTACCAGCGCATTGATCTGCTCTTCCAGTTTATGTGCCATGATATTATCCTCTGTTTCTATCTTAAAAGATCCCCAACCGGCTCGTGTTCCCAGCGCGATTAATGTTTGAGACCGGACACAGCCGACCGGTTGCCCGGCTCCTGCGAAGAATTGGGGACTATGTGTATTATAACATATGATAGGGGGTTGTGTCATCTAAGTTCCCCCTCATCCGGCCTTCGGCCACCTTCCCCCCGCAAGCAGGGGGAAGGCAAGGTGTCATTCCAAGCAATCGCGATAGTTCACGCACTCTTCCCCACAAACACCGGGAAGGCAAGATGCCTTTTCTCACCCCATAGCGGGAAAGGCTTTTAGATCTCTTCGACGGTGCGGTTGACCGGGCGGCTGCAGATGATGGTCAGATTGCCGTTTCGTGTACGCAGCGCATCCAGAAACTCCTTCTCCTGCTTGGCGTCCTTAAGCGTGATCTGGTAGTTCAGTTCAAAGATGCTGCCCAGATCCGCCGTCTTCACCTTGGTAAGTTCATAACGTTTCAAATATTTCTCAAAGACTTCGTCAAATACCGTCGTATAATCCAGGCTCTCCGGGATCAGTACCTTCAGGTGTTTTTCCCGCACGCCGTTCTCTCCGAACTTGCTGAGGGTCAGTACCAGATATACCAGGCCGACAATGCCGACCACCGTCGCACTGTAGAGAACATAGCCCATGCCGTTCGCCAGGCCGACGGCCATCGCAAAGAAGATGGATGTGATATCCTTGGCGCTCCCCGGTGCCGAACGGAAACGAACCAGTGAAAAGGCGCCCATTACCGCTACCGATGCCCCCAGATTGCCGTTTACCACCGTGATCACCACCTGCACTAAAGCCGGCAGCACCACCAGGGCGATCACAAAATTCTTGTTATGATCGGATCGCACCATATACAATGCCGCGATCACCAGTCCGCAGAGCATCGACGCCAGCAGACTGATCAAAGCCCCGCCGGTGGTTAATTCCCCTGCTGCATTTACCAAATAACTCGTAAACATCTTCTTCTCCCGCTGTTGCCGTTCTTTGGAACGCAACACATTTTATCCTTAATGTCTCTGTTTCACAAAGAGACTATCGTTCTTATCCGACCAGTCCGGACTCGTAGATCCTGCCGTATTTGGAAAACGACCGCGGAAAGATCTTCAGTTCCGCCAGCGTCTGCGCAAACCAAAGCGGCAGTGTCTGCGGCGCCTTGATCTCCAGCAGGCATTTGCCGTCTGCGTACAACAGCTCGCCGTCATCCCCGGCTCCCAATGTGATCCGCTCTCTGCGGCTGCGGATCCGCCGGTCAATGGTAAAACGAATCCCCGTATCTTCCTTCAGGACATAGGCCAGCCGGTCATAGGCCAGGAACAGCCTCGGCTTCAGATCGTAATGCTTTATCATATGGTCGATCTCCCGCAGGATCTGACCGTCATATTCCTCCGGATAGATCCCCTCGTCCAGATAAGCCTGCGCCACGCGATACGGCAGTTCCACCCGGCGCTTGTAGACCACGCCGTCCCATTTCTTCTTCATCTCGAGAAATACCGTATCTTCCGGCCCCGGTGTACCGTAGGCCCGGATACGCAGCTTTTCCTTATACGGCGGCTTCTCGATGGAGGTGCGGATCAGGTCATTGCAATCCGTGTCAAAATAGACATTGCTGATCGTATAATCGCTGTATTCGTCCGGCCGGATGCGCTCTTCGATCCGCGCAAGCAGCTCCGCGCACTGCGCTTCCGTCAGTAAGTATTTCTTTTCAACACGTTTAAATATGCCTGACATAATCCCCTCAGCAAAAAGAGCGGATATTGCATCCGCTCCTTCTGTCATTTATCTTACTTACGATCAATCATCTTCCACGCTGTAGTTCGGCGCTTCCTTGGTGATCTGAATGTCGTGCGGATGGCTTTCCTTCAGGGATGCCGCCGAGATCTTGATGAAGCGCGCATTATCCTGCAATGCAGTGATGTTCTGTGCTCCACAGTATCCCATACCGCTCTTCAGACCGCCCATCAGCTGGAACACGGTATCTTCTACCGTACCCTTGTATGCTACGCGGCCTTCCACGCCTTCCGGAACCAGTTTCTTTGCGTTCTCCTGGAAGTAACGATCCTTGCTGCCGTTCTCCATTGCGGAGATGGAACCCATACCACGATATACTTTGTACTTACGTCCCTGAAACAGCTCGAAGGTTCCCGGGCTCTCATCGCAACCTGCAAAGATGGAACCCATCATACATACGCTGCCGCCTGCTGCGATCGCCTTGGTGATATCACCGGAATACTTGATACCGCCGTCTGCGATGATGGGGATACCGTACTCCTTTGCTACCGCATAGCAATCCATGATCGCGGTTACCTGCGGAACACCGATACCGGCTACCACACGGGTCGTACAAATGGAACCCGGTCCGATACCAACCTTTACGGCATCTACGCCGGCTTCGATCAGTGCCTTGGTTGCCTCACCGGTTGCTACGTTACCGGCGATCAGCTGCAACTTCGGATACTTTTCTTTGATCATCTTTACACAATTGATAACATTCATGGAGTGACCGTGTGCGGAGTCCAGAACGACTACATCCACGCCAACCTTTACCAGCGCGTCCACACGTTCCAATGCGTTTGCGGTAATACCTACCGCTGCGCCGCAGAGCAGTCTGCCCTGTGCATCCTTTGCTGCCAAAGGATATTTGATCGCTTTTTCAATATCTTTGATAGTGATCAGACCCTTCAGGGAGAAATCGTCATCAACGATCGGAAGTTTTTCTTTTCTGGAAGCTGCCAGGATCTTCTTTGCTTCCTCCAATGTGATACCTTCTTTTGCCGTAACCAGATTTTCGCTGGTCATAGATTCACGGATCTTCTTGGAAAAGTCGGTTTCGAACTTCAGATCACGGTTGGTAATGATACCTACCAGTTTACGACCTTCCGTAATGGGAACACCACTGATGCGGTATTTTGCCATCAACGCATCCGCATCTGCCAATGTATGATCCGGAGACAGTGAAAACGGATCTGTGATTACCCCGTTTTCTGAACGCTTAACCTTATCTACCTCGTCTGCCTGTGCTTCGATCGACATGTTCTTGTGAATGATGCCGATACCACCCTGTCTTGACATTGCGATTGCCATACGATGCTCGGTTACGGTGTCCATTCCGGCACTCATTACCGGGATGTTCAATTTGATCTCCTTGGTCAGGTGTGTTGTCAGATCAACCTGATTCGGGATCACCTCGGAATAACCCGGCACCAACAGCACGTCGTCAAAAGTAATGCCATCTCCAATGATCTTTCCCATTTCGTCTCCTTTCTCTCTCTGCTAACCTTTGATTTTTTTAGTCAAAAAATACTTTTCTCGGTGCATTGTTTTGTACTATCTTAACAAAATCTGCGGGTAAGTCAAGCAATATTTTACTCTTTCCCTCATAGATCAAAGCATACGGTACATGTTCTTCCGAAGGATCCAGACTCCAGTAGTCCACCACCGTCATATCACGGTTCTTGTATTCCGCCAGACGATAGGAATTGGCCGGTGCCAGCAGCTCCATCTTTTCCAGGTCATAGGTAGCCACATCCTTACGCTTCTCTTTTGCCATGATCTTGGAAACCGTGATCTGCTTGTCGCAGTACATATACTCATATTCGAGATCCGTCATCGGATAGATCAGATAACGGTAGAGCATTCCCAGGATCAACGCTCCGACAAACAGGATCGGCTGCAGTAAAAGCAGGCCTGCGATCACGACTGCCACGATCACGATAATACATACCGCTCGTATCGCCTTATCCTTGCCGGTCGTTTCTTTCTTCACCATATACTCCATATAGGATTCCATGACAAGTGCCTCCTGAACATTCTGAAAAATATACTTATCTACTATATCATTTTGCCCCGCCAAAAACAAGCATCAAATGTGTTAATTTGATTGACGGGCATCCCCCTTTCGGATAACATGAAGAAAATGAATCCCAAAGGGGGAAACACCAATGAAAGAACAACTTTATACCATCCCGTTAAATGATGCCGTCAATGCCGACGACGAGTGCGCCTTCTGCTTTGTGGAGCGCTCCCTGGAGCAGGACAGCCTGGATTTCGTGTTGGGCTCCTGCGCTTCGTATATGGAGAGCGATGTGCGTGCCATCACGGACGTGCAGGGGTTCTGCCGGGAACATTTCAAGAAGATGTTTGATTACGGAAACACCCTGGGCAACGGCTGGATCTTAAAGACCCACTATATGAACATCCGCAGGGAATTTGAAAACGAAGTCAAGAAATTCCGCCCCGGCAAACTGAGCCTGGCCGACAAGCTCAAAAAGAAGACCGCCGAGAACTCCATGGTCAACTGGGTCAATGCCAAGGAACGCAGTTGCTATGTCTGCCGCCACAGCCAGGAGATCTACGAGCGCTACATCGACACCTTCTTCATTATGTACGAAAAAGACGAGGCCTTCCGCCAGAAGATCAAAAACAGCAAGGGTTTCTGCCTGACCCACTTCGGCGACCTGTGCACGGCTGCCGATGAGCGGCTCTCCGGTGCCCAGCTGCAGGAATTCTACGATATGCTGTTTCCGCTGATGCAGAAGAATCTGGACCGTATGCAGGAGGATGTGAACTGGCTGATCGAGAAATTTGACTACCGCAACGCCCAGGCGGACTGGAAGACTTCCAAGGACGCCGTACAGCGCGGTATGCAGAAACTAAAGGGCGGGTACCCGGCGGATCCGCCACTGCAGATGAAGAAGTAAATATTTAACAAACAGACACGGGGACGGTTCTTTTGTCAGCTTGTGATCAGACAAAAGAACCGTCCCCGCGTCTGTTGTTTTTTTATTTGTCCCACTTGTCGGCGAGGGAGTTGATCTGATCGGCAAATTTGCCCAGATCCTTGTTGGTGCCGCCCTCGTTCTTGTAGATGACTGCCAGCAATCTCTGACCGGCTGCCACCAGTCGCTGGAAGACATCGGAGATGCGCTTTGCTTTCTTCTTGGCCGGGATGCCCGCTGCTTCGGTGATGAAGCTGTTGGTGGCCAGATCAAAGCAGGTGCCGCTGTAGGGCGCGTACGCATCGTAGCCGTACTCATTCCTTAAGCAATCCGTAAACAGGTTGGCGTTATCATCATCGCCGTGTACCACGAATACTTTCTGCGGCTTTTCGCCGATGGCCTGGATCCACTCCAGCAGGCCGTTCTTATCCGCGTGACCGCTGAGGCCCGCCAGCTGCATGATCTCGGCACGGATCTCGATCGTCTCACCAAAGAGCTTGACTTCTTTCTCACCGTCAATGATGATACGGCCCAGGGTTCCCATTGCCTGATAGCCTACAAAGAGGATCGTGGAATCGGATCTCCACAGATTGTGCTTCAGATGATGGCGGATACGACCGGCATCGCACATACCGGATGCAGATATGATCACCTTCGGTTCCGAATCAAAGTTGATCATCTTGGATTCGTCACTGGTAATGCTTAAGTTCAGTCCCGGGAAGGTGATCGGGTTGATGCCCTTATGCACCAGCGCCAATGCCTCTTCCGAGAAACAGTTCTCGACATTCTTCTTAAAAACTTCCGTTGCTTCTACCGCCAGCGGCGAGTCCACATAGACCGGGAAGTCCGGGAAATCTTTTACCAGCCCCCGTTCCTTGATCTCACGGATGTAATACAGCATCTCCTGGGTACGGCCGACTGCAAAAGAAGGAATGACCAGATTGCCGCCCTTCTTTAAGGTGTTGGAGATGATCTCCGCCAGTTCCTTCACATAGTCCGGACGCTCTGCGGTATGATAGCGGGTACCGTAGGTGGATTCCATGATCACATAGTCGGCATCCTTCACATACTGCGGATCGCGGATCAACGTACTCTTCTTATTTCCGATATCACCGGAATACACCAGCTTCTTGGTCACATTGCCCTCGGTGATCCACAGCTCGATGCTGGCGGAACCGAGCAGATGGCCCACATCGGTGAAACGGAACTGTATGCCTTCGCACAGTTCATAGACCTCGTCATAATGGAACGGGATCAGACGGCGGATGGTGCCGACGGCATCCTCCATCGTATAGAGCGGTTCCACCTGATTGGCGGAACTACGCTGTGCCTTACGGTTCTTCCATTCTGCTTCCTGCATCTGAATGTGCGCGCAGTCACGTAACATAATGGAGCACAGATCCACGGTGGCATCCGTCGCCATGATCTGCCCGCGAAAACCTCTGGCATATAAAAGCGGCAGAAGACCGGAATGGTCGATGTGCGCGTGCGACAGCAGCACATAGTCGATCAGTCCTTCCTCTACCGGCAGTTCGGCATTCTCATATACATTTGTCCCCTGCTCCATACCATAGTCCAGCAGGATGTGCTTTCCGCAAGCCTCGATATAATGACAGCTTCCGGTAACCTCGTGATCCGCTCCGATAAATGTAAGCTTCATATGTAACCCTCCCGGTGTCCCCGTTGTATTATTTCGAATGCGTAATGCATCCGTCCCCTACATTATCCCCTATCTTATATTTCGGAGTATTTCTTCCGTTTCCTTAGGCATCGGCTCAATATACCATCCGTATGCCGCCGGGTATCACTTCAAACTTGTTCACATCACAGCCGATCCCATGCTCCCCGTCTAACGACCAGTCCGGCGCCTTGCTGCAGACGATCGTTGCCTGATCCGTCTTGCAATAGGTGATGTGCGGTGTATTGTAATTCTGTTCCAGCAGCGCCTGTATGATGGAACGCAGCTGCATCAGATCGTGCGGTCTGGAGATCAGCAGTACTTCGAAAAAGCCGTCTTCCAGATCAACCGTCTTGCTGTCGAGCGTCATCACCCCGCCCAGAGAAAAGGTGTTGCAGAATGCTACAAACAGATAGTTGTCTTCGTACACATGCCCTTCCATGGAGATGCGCATATGGAAGGAATGCACATTGGTCAGGTCCTTGATCCCCTCCAGCAGGTAGGCAAAGTGCCCCACCAGGTTCTTGTACTTCTGCGGGGTCTCGTAGGAAACCTTGGTAAAGATGCCGCAGGAAGCCGTATATACAAAGTGCCTGCCGTTGAAGCGTCCGATATCCAGATGATGCTCCCGTCCGCTCATCGCGCGTTCCGCTGCTTCCACCGGATCCGACGGCAGCCCCAGACTGGCGGCGAAATCATTGGTGGAACCGGCCGGAATATATCCCAGCGGCTTATCCCAGCTGATCTCACGGCAGCCGGCGATCACTTCGTTCAACGTCCCGTCTCCGCCCATACAGACGATACGGTCGATCTCCTCATTCACATGTTCCTGCACCAGCCTGCTCGCATCACCGGCTTCTCTGGTAAAGCAAACAATGGTCTCGTAACCGTGATCCGAAAAGGTCAGAATGATATCGGTTAATGCGCTGTCTTTTTTTCGTATCCCCGCGCGCGGGTTAATGATAAACAGCAATTTCTTATATGTACTCATAGCCTTATTATACACCTTCTGCCGCAATCCTGCCACAATAAAATACACTGCTGCTCTGCCCTTCGGCGCCGGCAAACAAAAAAACAGCCGGTCTGTTTCACCGGCTGTTTTTGCATATTCCGATCTGTTATTTCGGTTCGATCGTTACGTACAGACGCTTGGTTCCGAACGCAACGGCTGCTTCGTGTGTATCAAAGTAGATATCGATGTGATCTCTCTTAACACCGCCGCCGCAGTCCTCTGCAACGTAGGTTCCCATTCCTTCGATGGAAACGTGGCTGCCGTACGGGATCACCGACGGATCTACCGCAATGGTGCGTCCCTGTGTCGGGATCGTACCGGTTGCTGTGTGTGCCTCTCTGCCGGTCACTTCCGGACTGAACTGTCCGCAGCATTTCTGGCAGGTGCAATATGCGGTACAGGTAAACAATACTGCCTGACCGTTCAGTTTTGCGTAATCTACGGAATCCGCTACATGCTCACCCAGAACATAACCAACCATACCATCGTACTGAACCATTGTATAGCCGTTCTGAGATCCCAACACGGTAACATTAGCTCCCATCGGAAGTGTTGCCATCAGATTGTCTGCTTCATCCGGTGTACTGCGCATCGAAGTCATTGCAACGATCTGATAGGTGATCTCCGGAGTAACCGCTGCCGGGTGGTTGATCTGTACCGGCTGGGGCTTTTCCGCTTCCTGTGCGATGGCCTCGGTTGCCGTGGTGGTAACCGTACGCACCTCACCGTGTACCTGACCGACTGCCAGCAGGGAGGCTCCCATTGCCATCTGTCTGCTGCTTGCTCCGGATCTGCGGGAAGAACCGCTCTCGGAAGTGGTCGCGCTCTGTGTGGATGCCTTCTGGCTGTCTAAGGTGCTGAGGTCGATACAACGATTGTAGATGTATCCGTCCTGTCCGTCATACTTTACGTGATAAAAACCGTTCTCTCCGTCATCCAGGTAGATCACTTCGCTTCCCTTGGTGATCGTGGACAGGCGTTTGCTCTGTGAGGATGCCCCATTACGGAAGTTCGCATTTGCAGTGATCGGTAAGCGGATCTCTGCCGGTTTCGCTGAGGTGTTGGTGACCGACATGCTTACTGCCGGGGTATAGGTTACTTTCGAGAAGATCGCACCTGCCATATTTGCATTGGCTGTTGCAGAGTTTCTGGTAGCGTTTTCTCTGGTAGCTGTATTGGATGCGGGAGCACCTACTACGTTGATTTCTACTTCCGTACGCTCGCCGCTCAGCTTCAAACAGTTGGAGTAAACATACCCTTTGGTTCCGAGGTATTCAACCAGACTGTATCCGTTCGTCTCTTTCCCGATCTTGGAGACCAATGCACCATCCGGCACCGTCATTACCCACTGTCCTTCGACGGAGGGTTCCTTACGCATATTCGCGCGGGTCAGGACCTCATAGATGTATTCATCTGCCGCCTCTCCCTGATTGCTTCTTGCCCCGAAGGTAACTGCCATAAGGAGTAATGCAAGGGAAGCAGTTATAATCGTCTTTTTCCTCATAATCATTTCGTAACAATTCGTAACATTTTCGTAATATTTATGTATAATAACCCCTATCTTCCCATCTGTCAACCGCAAGATGTCGGGGGTTTTTCTATCCGAAATATGCCATATTTTGTAGTCTGGGTGGGCATTTATATTACGTAAACCTAGCAACCATCGGCATTTGGAGTCATTTTTGTCTTTCGCAGACCTATTTTGCTACATTTCAAAATTGTAAAAACGCAGGATATGCTATTTTACTGTCCCCAAACACCACTCTTCCCCTGCAAGCCCCGCCACTGCTTACTTGCACAAAAAAAGCAGCAGCATTCTCATGCTACTGCCTCGGTCTGTCCTCTCTATCGCTACCTACTTACTCAAAGCATCCTGCCAGTTCATGAACGGCTCTCTGCTCATCCATTCCGTCTGCGATCAGGTCAAAACTGCATCCCTTGCCGAAGTTCAGGATCGTCATGCCCATGATGCTCTTCATATTGATGTTCTTCTCTTCAGATTCAATCCGCAACGCGCAATCGTAATGGCATGCAGACTGCACCAGATACGGAATGATATCGGTGCCAAATTCCTTTTCTACTCTGATGGTTCTTCTGATCATCTCTCCACTCCCTTTGCCGCTGTTTTTTTCTGCCCCCAAACATCCCCAACAAAAGCGTGAAGTAAATACCTTTAAGAGAATCCAAAGTTTTTTATAGTACTCTTTATAAATCTTTTTTAGTAAAAAAGTGCTGATTCACTCAGCACCTTTTCGAGCGATAGACGGGACTCGAACCCGCGAGCTCAACCTTGGCAAGGTCGTGTGCTACCAACTGCACCACTATCGCATTTTTTGATTTCCGTTGTTCAGCTCTCTGTCCGAACGACAAGGATTATTCTACATCGGAAACCAATTCTTGTCAACACTTTTTTTGATTTTTTTTCAATTTCTTTTTTTGCCTTATTTTATGCGGCTTTCCGGGCTTACATACGATCCAGTTCCATCGTATAGATCCGGATCAACGATTCATTGATACGCTCCTCGCTGATCGTTCCGTCATTCACTGCATCCAGGATCGCCTGTCTGGCTTCATCAAAGTGATCGTGCTTATAAACCGTGATCATATCGGCTCCGGCCAGGATCGCCAGCTTCGCCGCATCTCCCGCATCAATCCCTGCGGAGGACGGGATCTGTTCTACCGGCGCAGTGATGATCACGCCTTCAAACCCAAGTTCCGAACGCAGCTGCTCCGTCATCATATGATCCGAAAGCATACAGGGGATCTCTTCCCCGGATGCGGTCGGTGTCTGCATCGCACTCACCATTACCATCGGAACGCCCGCTTCGATACCGGAACGAAACGGCAGGAACTCACAGGCCTGCAGATCTTCCAGGCTCTTATCCGAGCTGCCGGCGCCCTTATCCGGGTCCGTCTTCAAACCGCCCTCTCCCGGGAACGCCGCCAGACAGGGCAGCGCATTGGTCTGCAGCATACCCTCTACTGCCGCACCGGTCATAGATGCCGCAATATCCGCATCATCACTGAAGCATCGATCCTTCAGATAGCTGTTTTCTTCGGTCTTTACCGCAGCGATCGATACCAGATCGGCATCGATACCATATTCGGTCAGATATTCTCCGATCGCCTGAAACGCCTCGGTTGCATTCTCACGATTGCCGGACTCTCCCAGCTCGGGTGCGGAAGATACCGCTTCTACCTTGGTTGCATTACCGGCAATGGTATTGACCGCGCCTTCTTCCCGTACCATGGTCAGGACATTACGTGAATACAGTTCACGATACATATCCTTGGTCGTGCTGATCATTTCCTTGAACTGCTCCGCGTGATTCACATTATTGGAACTGTACAGAATGCCACCCACGGCATACTGCTCCAGTGCCGCTCTGGTACCGTCTCCCGCCTTGGTTGCACGCTCTACGTTGGTCAGAGCCTCCGGGCTGACCAGAAACAGGCCGTCGACCTTCTGCTCAATGGTCATTCCGTCCAAAAGTGCCTGGATCGCCGGATCCATCGTCGGCTCTTCCGGTGCTTCCGTGACCGGCTCCGTAAACTCTTCTACCGGATCCGGTGTGGAGATCGTTGCCGGCTCCTCCGGTGTGGGCTCCGGCTCTTCCGTCGGCGTCTCCGGCGCTGCTGCCACGGTTTCGCCGCCCGGCTGTCCTTTCCATTTGCCCGTGATCATACGGATCAACTCAAATCCGCCAAAGATCAATAATGCCAGCAGTACGAGCAATACCAGATATGCCAGTATCTGATTTCGTATCCTGCGTTTTCGCCTGTATTCTCTGCGGTCTTCCTGCTTATTCTTTCCCATTCCGGATCTCTCCCCAGCTATATATAAAAGTTATGTAAACGCCACAATTATGTTTTCCATAATACCACGCGTACCGGGGAAATGCAAGAAAGAAAAGCATGATGAAAGCCCCTGCACATCTGATTTATCGATCTGCAAGGGCTTTCATACTGCTTCACAATCCAATGGACCATACCTCCTGGTGAAAGTCTTTTTCGTCCGTTTCTCACAAGATTTTGTGCGGACATCCGATATTCAGTTGACCTGCCTCTCAGATTTGTCGCCTATCATCCTCCATCTTTGCACTTCTGCTGCAGCGGTCTGTTATGTGCTTCGCTGCTCGAGTCGATGAAACTTAAATAAGCTTCTCCTCCGATCCTTTGTACCCTCCCGGTTCCTTCCGTCCTGCTTCGGTCCTTGTGGGCTCCCACCCCGTTCTCCGGCCTCTGCTCTATGGCGTTCCCCTTAGGATACATTACTTACCTTTCCGGTGGACTGTACCTCTCTTTCGTTGTAAGGTTCCCATCACATTATCCTTGTTTACCGGATCTTTTATGTGATCAACAACTCTGTGTTGTTGTTATGTATATATATTATCATATATACTGTATTTGTCAATACATTTTGCAAATATTTTTCTTGTTTTATCTTCTCTTTATCTCTTTTTCTTCGAAATGTCTAACCCTTTATCATGACATAAAAAAGGCACCTGACCAGCAGATGCCTTTACTCATATCTTATGGATTATATAACGCTTTAATCGTCGATTATGGGCGGATTAAGCCTCATCCAGACCGAAGATCTCGTGTGCTGCGTTCATAGCGCGCTCCACTTCCTTCTCGTCGATCAGAACGGTTACACGGATCTCGGAAGTAGAGATCATCTTGATGTTGATGTTGGAGTTATACAGGCACTCAAACATCTTTGCAGCAACGCCCGGGTTGCTCATCATGCCGGCACCTACAACGGATACCTTTGCAACGCCCTTCTCCAGCTCCAGCTTCTGATAGCCCAGTCTCTTCTTGCTCTCTTCGATCACATGGATCGCATCGTCTGCATTGTCACCGGTTACGGTAAATGCGATATCCTGTGTATTGTCACGTCCTACGGACTGCAGGATCATATCTACGTTGATGTTTGCCTGTGCCAATGCATCGAACAGACGGAATGCCGAACCCGGCTTGTCGCTCAGTCCGATCACAGAGATCTTTGCGCAGTTCTTATCGCATGCAACACCACTTACTAACATTCTTTCCACTTTTACTACCTCCTTGACTACTGTTCCTTCTTCATTTGTTAAGCTGGAACGTACTACCAACTGTACGCCGTATTTCTTTGCCAGTTCCACGGAACGATTGTGCAGAACGCCTGCACCCAAAGTCGCCAGATCCAGCATTTCATCATAAGTGATCTCTTCCATCTTGCGGGCTTTCTTTACCACACGCGGATCTGCAGTGTAAACGCCGTCCACATCGGTATAGATCTCGCACGCATCTGCCTTCAGAGCTGCTGCCAATGCTACTGCCGTAGTATCGGAGCCGCCGCGTCCCAGTGTCGTATAATCGCCGTATTTATTGATGCCCTGGAAACCGGTCACCAGCACGATCTTTCTCTGATCCAGCTCGTGACGGATACGCTCGGTATCGATTCTCTTCAAACGGGCATTGGAATATGCCGAGGTGGTATGCATGGATACCTGGAATGCATTTAAGGATACTGCCGGGATACCCAGAGTCGCAAATGCCATTGCTGCCAGTGCCACGCTGGTCTGCTCGCCGGTGGTCAGCAGCATATCCATCTCACGCTTGGACGGATTGGGATTGATGTTCTTTGCCATCTCGATCAGTTCATCCGTCATCTTTCCCATTGCGGAAAGTACCACAACCACATCGTTACCCTTTTGATACTCTTCCGCGCAACGACGGCAAACATTCAGGATCCTCTCCTTGTTAGCGACCGAAGTGCCGCCAAACTTCTTCACGATTAACATTTCTTTCCTCCTTCTTGCCTGAAAACTCTTCTGAATCCGAGTTTTTTATCTCTTACAGTACGCGGATATAACCGATCACGCCCTGCAATTTCTCCAGTTTTGCCATAAACTGCGTTTCTTCCATCGCATTGTCCATCAAGAAACCGAATTCATCCTTTTCGATATCAAAGACGATGTGGCCTTTGCCCAGCACATTCTCTACTTCTGCCTTGCGAACGCTCTTGCTGCCCTTCAGGCGAAGGAAGTAACGCTGTGCATAAGTTCCGATATTTGCCAGGTCGCCCGTTTCTTCGGACAGCCCGTTCTCGATCGTCTCGCCGATGCTGGCAGCACATGCCATTGCATCACCTACCACTGCCGATGCCGTAGCCTTTCTTCCGGCGCCGCGTCCGTAATACATGGAATCATCCAGCATATTGGAATGGATCATTACGCCGTTGAACACACCCTGTACACAGGAGATCGGGGATTCCGCACCGATCAGTCTCGGGCTGACCATTGCGTAATGCTTGTCGCCCTGCTCATCGTAAAGTGCGATCAGCTTGATCTGCATACCGATTGCCTTTGCATAAGCAAAATCCACCGGTGTCAGCTTGGTAATGCCTTCGGTATATACATCATTAAAGGAAATCTTCTTTCCGGTCACCAGAGATGCCAGGATCGCGATCTTTCGTCCCGCATCGTGGCCTTCGATATCTGCCGTCGGATCTTTCTCTGCATAGCCGTGCTCCTGCGCTTCCGCAAGTACGGTTGCAAACTCGGCGCCCTCACCTGCCATCTTGGTCAGGATAAAGTTGGTCGTTCCGTTTAAGATACCGCAGATCCGCTCTACCTTTTCCGCAGCCAGGCCTTCCACGATCGTACGGATCAGCGGAATACCGCCACCCACGCTCGCCTCAAACAGATAGCTGCAGTTATGCTCTTTTGCGATACGGCTGAGTTCTGCTCCGTGCAGTTCTACCAGCTCTTTATTGGAAGTACATACGCTGATGCCCTTCTCCAAAGCTGCTTTCGAAAACTTGTATGCAGCGCCTGCTCCGCCCATGGTCTCGCAGATCACCTTGATCTCCGGATCCGCAAGGATCACATCGAAATCATGTACCACACGATCTTCATACGGATCTCCCGGGAACTCACGCAGATCCAGAATGTATTTGACATACAGACCGCCTGCCCGTTTCTCGACTAATTTTGCGTTGGTACCGATCACTTCCGCAACACCGCTGCCGACCGTACCGTATCCCAAAATGGCAATATTCGTCATAAATGGTTCCTACTTTCTGTGCTAATTGCTCAAAAATCTCTACAAAGTTTCAACACATAAAAACACAATTAGAGATTGTATCACATAAATTTTCATCAGGCAATCCGTTTTTTTCGAAATTTAGATCAATTTTTTCAGCGCCTGGATGTGTTTCTGTACCTCGGTCAGATACCGTTCTTTCGAAAATACCACCGAACGGTACCCGTTTGCCAGCAAAGCTTCTAATGTATAATTCAGCATGTCGATGAGCAGAAGATAATCATCATGGGCTTTGAGCGGTGCATAATCCGCCTGCAACAAAAGCTGCTGCAACTGCTCCGCGTACCGCGCCCTGGGCTCCCGGATCATTTCCACCGCTTCCTCGTCATCTTCTTTTAAAATACTGTCCAAAAACAACGGCAGATACGGATATTTATCCAGCATACGCATCTTGCCCTCTTCCACTTCATAACGCAGTGCAAAATAATCCGCTCCCGGTTTGACGCTCCGCATGGACAGTTCGATCATCGCATATTTCAGACCGTAGCTGGCCACAAAGGAATACAGACCGGCTTTGCTTTCAAAATAATGAAACCACAGGCCTTTGCTGACACCGGAAACCCGTACCATCTCGTCCGTGCTGGCGTGACGATACCCGTACTGCGCAAACACCTGCATGGCTCCGTTGAGCATCTTATCCTGTTTTTCCTTTTTGAGAGAATAGAATTTTTCGTTCATCGCATTACCCCCGCCCGTGCTCCTAATGCTACCATATTTTATGTTTTTTTTGAACACATCTCTTTTCTTTTTTTCCGATATCATTTATAAT
>CAMJAP010000013.1 GCA_946403625.1 uncultured Lachnospiraceae bacterium | reverse complement strand
GTCTGACTATTTCTTTTTCATGTGCTGAATAAGTAACCACTCTCGAGCCTCCTTGTCGCATAGGAATCGTCACAGATCACACGCTGGCAGAACTTTCCCTTTTTCAGCGGATATAGTTTATTGAACCGTTCAATGATAAACTCCGCATGGCGCTTGTTCTGTGCGAAGATGATCGTCTTGCCCAGCTTATCACCGCTGTCGATCTTGATCCCGCGCTCCATCAGATCCTGCAGCACCAGATCTACGGTCTTTTCATTAAAGACAAACTTATTCAACTCTGCCGAAGGGATGAAATCCGGTATCTTGCCGTCTTCCTCAAAGTCATCCTCATACCGTTCCTTATCCGCCTCAGACAGATCGTCATAAGTGATCCCTTCGTCCAGGAACTTGGTCTTCACCTCGTAATTGTAATATGGAACCAGCACGTGATCGACATTCACGGCTGTCTCGTAGTCATATGCATAGGTCGGAATTCCCGATTCCATCTCGAAGAAATCGTAGGTGTTCCGATCCACCTCGGTCTTTGGCGTAGCTGTCAGTCCGACAAGCATAGCATCAAAGTATTCAAAGATCGCACGATACTTCTTAAATATGGATCTGTGCGATTCGTCAGAGTATGTCAACATAGGTCTAAAAGTTTTTCGGACATTTTTCAGGATGGCGAAAAACTTGCTCTTATTCACCATCTCTTCTTTTCCTTCTTCTCACTCTGTTAATGTGCCTTTCAAAATCACCATTCCGGATCAATTCAGCAATCAGGATCTGTTCAAATGTCGGCACTGTACATGAGTAGAAACCAATATCCATATCAAATTTTTGAACCAGGCGTTTCGGAAGCACCATATATCCTACTCTTAGTGACTCCGATATGGTTTTTGAAAACGTATTCATATATATAACATTATCATGCTCCGATAATTCGAACATGGTATCTTCCGGTTTCCTGGAAACTGAGAATTCAGATTCAAAATCATCCTCAATTATATATCGGCCATATCGTCCTGCCCACCTGATATATTCATGTTTTTTTGATGCTGATGCTGTAATACCTGAAGGAAAACTTCTATATGGTGATACATGTAAAACATCTGCATTTGATGAAGATAGCGCATTGCTTTCTATCCCGTTCTCTCCCAAAGGCAGTTTTTCGACCTGAACGCCGGCTGCCCGATAAACCTTTTCTATTTTTTCATATGACGGATACTCCAACGCAAAAACTGTATCCGTCCCAAAAAGGCCAACAATCAGATTATATAAATATTCTGCACCTGATCCTATGATAATCTGTTCAATATCTGCGTATACACTCCTGTTGCGTCCCAGATATTTTCGTATTTCATCCCGAAGCAGGGCGCATCCCTTGTTAGTCGATTTTTCAAATACCTGTTCACCATACTCAGTCAATATCCGTCTCATTGTCCTGGCTAATACAGAAAACGGAAAGGATAATTCAGGCATCTGGTGCCTATGATGAGTATGCGAAATCATTTCTTTCTCCGAACAAGCAAAACCATCCTCTTCACGGAAAGCAACATAATATCCGCTTCGCTCTCTTGACTCTACATACCCTTCATCGCACAGCAGTTCGTAAGCGTGCTTAACGGTGATGATACTTACTTTTGCTTCCTCGGCCATAATTCTTTTCGAAGGCAGCCTGTGGCCATAGGGATATGCTCCTGCCACGATATTCTCTTTTATATGCTCATATACCTTAATATATAGAGGTTGCGAATGATCAATTGTACCTGCTTTACTCATCTGGGTATATATTTTTCTCCTGTTTTGGATATTTTCATATGCCCAATTTTACAATAGAATGCACAAAAACGCAAGGAGGATTACTATAATGTCAGATAACCGATATGAATTAAACAAGAATCTTGCCCAGATGCTGAAGGGCGGCGTGATCATGGATGTTACGACTCCGGAACAGGCTAAAATTGCGGAAGCTGCGGGTGCTTGTGCTGTTATGGCTTTGGAACGGATACCCGCTGATATACGTGCCGCCGGAGGAGTGTCGCGAATGAGCGATCCTGCTATGATCAGTGGAATTCAGGAATCTGTGTCCATACCAGTCATGGCAAAGTGCAGGATCGGCCACTTTGCAGAAGCACAGATTCTTCAGGCAATCGAGATAGATTACATTGATGAATCCGAAGTTCTTTCCCCTGCTGATGATGTATATCATATCAATAAGCGTGACTTTAAAGTTCCATTTGTGTGCGGAGCCCGTGACCTCGGAGAAGCATTGAGAAGAATCAACGAAGGAGCTTCCATGATAAGGACAAAAGGCGAACCGGGCACCGGTGATATTGTCCAGGCTGTCCGCCATATGAGACGTATGCAGGCAGAAATCTCCCGTGTATCATCAATGAGAGAAGATGAATTGTTCGAAGCCGCAAAAGAATACCAGGTACCATTTGAATTAATACAGTATGTCCATAAGAACAAAAAACTTCCTGTTGTTAATTTTGCAGCCGGAGGAGTAGCCACCCCCGCAGATGCAGCCCTTATGATGCAGCTTGGTGCAGAAGGTGTTTTCGTTGGCTCCGGAATATTCAAATCCGGTGAACCCGAAAAGCGTGCTGCTGCAATTGTAAAAGCCGTTACAAATTATGATGATCCTGCCCTTCTTGCGGAACTGTCAAAAAATCTCGGTGAAGCCATGGTCGGCATCAACGAAAATGAAATACAACTAATCATGGAAGAACGAGGTAAATGATATGAGGATCGGTATACTTGCCGTTCAGGGAGCCTTTGAAGAACACCGTTCTGTTTTGCAGTCACTTGGTGCAGACACCATTCTTCTCAGGCAGAAATCGGATATAGGAACTTTGGACGGTTTGATTCTTCCGGGAGGAGAAAGCACCGTACAAGGCAAACTTTTGAAGGATCTGCATATGCTGGATCCATTAAAAGAGATGATAAATAACGGCTTACCGGTTCTTGCGACGTGTGCGGGTTTAATTCTTCTTGCTGATAAAATCAGCAATGATGAAAACACCTGGTTCGGGACTCTTCCGGTCCTTGTAAAACGCAATGCCTATGGCAGACAGCTGGGTAGTTTTTATTACAAAGGCGATGTCGGAGATATATCTGACTTCAACATGACATTTATACGCGCACCGTATATTGAGTCAGTATCAAACAATGTGGATGTCATTGCTACTGCCTATGATCATATTGTGGGGGTGAGGTACAAAAACCAGATCGGGCTTGCATTCCATCCTGAACTCGCAGAAGATAATCGCATCCACCAGTATTTTCTTGATGCAATTAACTCATACCTCTTCACCTGATACACCTCATTCATATAATTCCGTTCTTCTGAGCAAAGTGTACGGCTTTTTATTTCTTGCCGCTGATGCCCCGGGGAGGTCAATTTCTGTAACCAATAATTCCTCCCCGCGGCCGGCAACAGCAACCAATTCTCCATCATAACCGCTCTCTAACGACTCACCGTAAAATACCATCACGTCTTCTCTTCCTGCCCGGTTGCACATTGCTATATTCACACTGTTTTGGAATGCCTGAACCCTTATTTCCCACTGAAACATTTCCGACGGCTCAGCCGTAGTATTTGCTGTCGGCACAAGAATTAGCTCTGCTCCACGCAAAGCCTCTGTCCTGATACTCTCCGGGTAATGTCGATCAAAACAGACTACGACGCCTATCTTCCCAATCTTTGTATCGAACACGGAAAATCCTTCTTCTGACGGTGTATAATAACTCTGTTCGTAAAACTGCTCACATTGGGCGACATGAACCATTTTCTGCGTACCAATAATATTTCCCCCGTCATCAATAAGAAAACTCATATCATATCTCTTCCCATTTTCTTCAATGTAAAAGTTTGGAGAAGAAAAAATACGGTTTTTATGGCAGACGTCACATATACCCTTCTGTTCCATGTAACCTCCACAATAAGAAAAGGCTGTTCATAAAGAACAGCCCATCAACTTCCACTTTAGTTGGATGAAATCCCTCACGGTAGGACTCACCGCTGTTACCACTGCCACTTTAATAGCATAAAACCATTCAGTAGGCCTCACTGCTCTTACAACTGCCACTTTGATAGAATAACTATCCAGCTGGCCTCTCTGCTCATTATTATTATATGATCAGAATATCCCAAAGTCAATGTCTTTTCTCAGCTTTGATTCAGGTAAATCTCATTTACTGCCGTTATGGTCTTGACTTCATAAAAACAGGGAGCCCGTAACGGACTCCCTGCAACATCAAGAATCTATTTTATTCTCAATTATTTCTTCTTGCTTGCGATAGCAGCCTGTGCTGCTGCCAGTCTTGCGATCGGCACACGATACGGGCTGCAGGAAACATAATCCAGACCGATCTTGTGGCAGAACTCGATGGAAGAAGGATCGCCGCCGTGCTCACCGCAGATACCGCAGTGGATTTCCGGACGAACGCTCTTACCTTTCTTGATTGCCATATCCATCAGTTCACCAACACCGTCCTGGTCAAGCTTTGCAAACGGGTCGTTCTCAAAGATCTTTCTCTCGTAGTATGCCTGCAGGAACTTACCGGCGTCATCACGGGAGAAGCCGTAGGTCATCTGGGTCAGGTCGTTGGTACCGAAGCAGAAGAACTCAGCCTCCTTAGCAATGGTATCAGCGGTCAGAGCTGCACGCGGGATCTCGATCATAGTACCTACTTCATACTTCAGATCGCTCTTCTTTGCTGCCAGCTCGTCATCAGCTGCCTTAACAACGATATCCTTAACGAACTTCAACTCCTTAGCATCACCTACCAACGGGATCATGATCTCCGGAACTACTTCCCAATCCGGATGATTCTTCTTGGTATTGATTGCTGCACGGATAACAGCGATGGTCTGCATCTTTGCGATTTCCGGGTAGGTGACATCCAGACGGATACCACGGTGACCCATCATCGGGTTGAACTCTACCAAGCCTTCGATACGAGCCTTGATCTGCTCAACGGTCTTGCCCTTTGCCTTAGCCAGTTTTGCAATATCTTCCTCGGTCTTCGGAACGAACTCGTGCAGAGGCGGATCCAGGAAACGGATGGTAACCGGGTTGCCTTCCATTGCCTCGAACAACTGCTCAAAGTCACCCTGCTGCAGCGGCTCGATCTTGAGAAGTGCTTCTTCTCTTTCTTCTACGGTATCGGATACGATCATCTCACGGAATGCTTCGATACGATCCTCATCGAAGAACATGTGCTCGGTACGGCAAAGACCGATACCTTCTGCGCCAAGTTCTCTTGCCTTCTTTGCATCTCTCGGGGTATCTGCATTGGTACGAACCTTCAAAGTACGATACTTATCTGCCCATCCCATGATGCGGCCGAACTCACCAACGATCTGAGCGTCCACGGTCGGAACTGCGCCATCGTAGATGTTACCGGTAGTACCGTCGAAGGAAATGATGTCGCCTTCGTGATACTCCTTGCCGCCAAGGGTAAACTTCTTATTCTCTTCATCCATAACGATATCGCCGCAACCGGATACGCAGCAAGCACCCATACCACGAGCAACAACGGCTGCGTGGCTGGTCATACCACCACGAACGGTCAGGATACCCTGGGATACCTTCATACCGGTGATGTCTTCCGGAGAGGTCTCCAAACGAACCAGAACGACTTTCTCACCACGAGCTGCCCACTCTTCTGCATCTGCAGCGGTGAATACGATCTTACCGCAAGCAGCGCCCGGAGCTGCGCCCAGTGCCTTACCGATCAGTCTTGCACGAACGATCGCGCTCTGATCAAAGGTCGGGTGAAGCAGAGTATCCAGGTTTCTCGGATCGATCATTGCTACTGCTTCTTCCTCAGTACGCATACCCTCATCTACCAGATCACAAGCGATCTTCAGAGCTGCCTGAGCAGTTCTCTTACCGTTTCTGGTCTGCAGCATGTACAGCTTGCCGTGCTCTACGGTAAACTCCATATCCTGCATATCGCGATAGTGGCTCTCCAGCTTCTGGCATACATCCTTGAACTGGCCAAATGCCTCCGGGAACTTCTCTTCCATCTCAGCGATCTTCATCGGGGTACGAACGCCTGCAACAACGTCCTCGCCCTGTGCGTTGGTCAGGAACTCACCGAACAGGCCCTTCTCGCCGTTTGCCGGGTTACGGGTAAATGCAACACCGGTACCGCAGTCATCACCCATGTTACCGAATGCCATAGACTGTACGTTTACTGCAGTACCCCAGGAATACGGGATATCATTATCTCTTCTGTATACGTTTGCACGAGGATTGTCCCAGGAACGGAATACCGCTTTGATAGCGCCTTCCAACTGTACCTTCGGATCGGTCGGGAAATCTTCACCGATTTTAGACTTGTACTCTGCCTTGAACTGATTTGCCAGTTCCTTCAGATCTGCTGCGTCCAGCTCAACGTCCTGGGTAACACCCTTCTTGGACTTCATCTTGTCGATGAGCTGCTCGAAATACTTCTTACCTACTTCCATTACTACGTCGGAATACATCTGGATGAATCTTCTGTAGCAGTCCCAAGCCCAACGAGGATTCTGAGACTTCTCAGCCAGAACGGCTACTACATCTTCGTTCAGACCCAGGTTCAGGATGGTATCCATCATACCCGGCATGGATGCACGTGCACCGGAACGAACGGAAACCAGAAGCGGATTTTCCTTATCGCCAAACTTCTTGCCGGTGATCTCTTCCAGCTTTACGATATACTCCTTGATCTGTCCCATGATCTCGTCGTTGATCTGACGACCATCCTCATAGTACTGTGTGCAGGCTTCCGTTGTGATCGTAAAGCCCTGCGGAACCGGCAGTCCCAGATTGGTCATCTCAGCAAGGTTTGCACCTTTACCGCCAAGGAGTTCACGCATGTTCGCATCGCCTTCACTGAACAAATAAACCCATTTTCTTGCCATTTCTTTGTCTTTCTCCTTCTCCCATAGATTAAATAAGTTAGTATGTTATGCAATACATCATAACATATCTCTAGTGATAATGCACGAAAATTATAATAGAATTTTGGACAAAAAAACTCCGACAAAGTGGATTTCTTTACCCGATAAAGTACAAAAGACACCTCCCCCTCAAGGGGAAGGCAAGTTTTCTAGGGTAATAATGAGATCATGCGTGCCGGAGTACGATAATACATACTCGAGATCTTGATACCGGTACGCGGAGACGATGCATGCAGCACCTGGCCGTTACCGATATAGATGCCGACGTGGTTGATGCGTCCGCCCTTGGAATAGAAGATCAGATCGCCCGGCCGGATCGTCTCGGCAGTGACTCTGGTACCGTAGTTTGCCTGCGATGCCGCGTGGTGTGGCAGGGAAATACCGTATTTCTTGTAGATCTGCATCGTAAAGCCGGAGCAGTCCACACCGTTGGTCAGGGACACGCCGCCCCAGACATAACGGTTACCCACAAACTGTTTTGCATATTCCACCAGCTGCGCACGGGTACTCTGCACACCATATTCCTGCAACAGGTCTTTCATGGTAACTGCCGTCTGCAGCTTATCTTCGATCGTGACATAGTCTGCGGATACATAGGCCTCTTCGCCATCCAGATCGACCTTGATCCAGTCGTCCATCTGATCCAGCACGATCAGTTCCTCGCCTTTGGAAACAAAGGTAATGACCGGATTGTTGATACCCGGCTGCTCCCGCACTTTCAGACCGTCTCCGCTGACGATCGCCACCGGCTCGATCACTTCCTGTGCCGTCAGCAGTGCCTTGGGGCCGGTCAGCAAAAACTCAGTGCTGACATAGCCTTCCACCTTGCCGGAACGGATATGTGCCCAGCCGTCTTCAACATCCAGCACTTCGCACGCCGCGTGATTGGACATCTTGCCCACCAGATTGCCGTCCACCGGTTTCTCACGGATGTTTAAGTGATTGCTCACCTCGGCAATTCCCAGATTGTTATAGCCGAAATAAGTGATCGGTTCTTCCGGGATCTCCAATTCCTCCAGGGACTTTTCGATCTCATACTCTGCACCGAGCTGCACCAGCACCTTATCCGCCAGCACAAGATTCAGGCTCTGTTCTTCCGTGCCGTCATTGATGCCACGGCTGCCGGTCAGTTCTACCACATCGGCTGCTCCTGCCAGACCGAGGCTCTCTGCCGAAATGATCTGCGCATCGGGTGCGGATACCGTCTCGGGCTCCGGCACGGTAATCGGAATCGGTACATAGAACTGATCCAACGGTAATATTACATCACGAAGCGAAAAAAGGCAGACGGTAACCGCTGCCAATCCTACGATAATATATTTTCCGAAAGAGCCCTGACCGGACTTCTTTCGGGAAGTCTTCTTACTCTTTTTTGCCATAGTATACTTAATCTGATCGTTTTTATATGCCTTACGGATTGCTTCGCATTCCGATGATTAAGGCATATCAAACGATATCTTCTCTCTTACGGATATAAGAAGCAATATTCAATGCATGGTCTGCCACACGCTCCAGGGCGCTGACTACATCGGAAAAGATCATACCGGCTTCCGGTGTGCACTCCTGCAGAGTCAGACGCTCGATGTGGTTCTTCTGCAGCTGCTGCTCTTTTGCATCGACCCGGTTTTCCATTTCGGAAAGTGTCTTCATGGTCGCTGCATCCGGTGTCTTCAATATCGAGTTCAAAGATGTAGTAAGCATCTGGTTTACGATCTCCAGCATCTCTGTAAGTTCCAACTGTGCCTGCGGACTAAACGCCGCGCCTTCCTCTTTCCGTCGCTCTGCCATTCCGACGATATTCTCTGCGTGATCACCGATACGCTCGATATCGTTTGCCACATGGAAGAGGGAACCGATGCCCTGCAAGTCTTCGATCGGCAGCGTCGATGTGTTGATCTTGATAAAGTATGAAGTGATCGAATGGTTCAGGAAGTCGATGTTCTTTTCCATTTCATGGACTTCCTTGATATCCTCTTCATCCAATGTGATCAGCGCATTCATCGCGCGGTTTAAGTTATCGTTGGCCAGTGCTGCCATACGCTCCAGTTCCTTCATACCGTCAACCACTGCGGTGGACGGATTGAACAATACCTTATCGCCGATATACTTCAACTGGAAGGTATCGCGATATCCGACCTTCTGATCCTTGCCCGGAACCACCAGATACGTCAGCTTGACGATCAGGTTGGAGAACGGCATCAGGACGATAACCTGCGCGATCTTGATGATCGTATGCGCATTCGCCACGAAACGACCGTCGTCCGAAGAGATGCCATGCAATGCGCTTGCGATCGGATCCATCGCCACCAGGAACAGGACAAACATCAGTATCGTACCGATCACATTGAACAGCAGGTGGATCATAGCTGCACGCTTTGCATCTTTCTTACCGGCCAGGGATGCCAGCAGCGCTGTGGTGCAGGCACCGATATTGCAGCCCAGGATAATGAACAGGCAGATATTTACATCGGTAAACAATCCCTGCTGCGCCATCAACAGGGTAAGGGATACGGTAACGGAAGAACTCTGCACCACTGTTGTGATGATCAAACCGACAAATACGGCGAGCATGGGATTCTTCAAACTTGCAAGCGTATCCACTACCATCTGGGATTCTTTTAAGGAACTCATACCCGATGACATGGTGGAAATTCCGAGGAACAATACACCGAAACCGGTAACGACATCCGAGAACTTTTCCACTGTCTGGTTCTTCGCCACCATAGAAGCAACCACGCCGGCCAACAGGATCACCGGTGCATACGCCGACAGATTGAACGAAACCAACTGGCTGGTGATGGTGGTACCGATATTGGCACCAAAGATGACTCCTGCTGCCTGATACAGATTCATCAGACCGGAGTTAACAAAACTGACAACCAGTGCCGTACATGCCGAAGACGACTGCACAATACCGGTAAAGAATACACCGACCAACAAACCGGAAAAACGGTTGGTCGTGAATTTTTCCAAAATACCACGGAGCTTGGCACCGGCTGCTTTCTCGATACCCTCGCTCATAATGGTCATGCCCAGAAGGAACAGCCCCAGGCCGCCTGCCAATGACATCAGCTCTTTTACGCCCATGACTGCCGTACCTCACTTCTCATCTGCGCGGAACCGCTCTGTTCCATATTTCCTCCCCGGCCGAATGCCGCATTCCTGCCTAAAATGCTAATTTATTGAACAATATTGCCAAATTGTGTAGCCAATTTTTATAACATTTCACTCGCGCATTGTCTATTGTAACGGATAGTGGAAAAGTATGCAAGATAGCATTTTATTTCTTTGACTTTTGAACAATAAAACAGTATAATTAAATAAGATTTTTGTGCAATATGAAGGATTGGAAAAACAGTCCAAATCACGGCTGTCGATGGATTTCGACATACATTATATAGGAAAAGGAGTTCCTGCCATGATGAAAAACAAAGCCGCCGGTAAATCTAACAAAGATCACTTTGCTTCTACTTTGGCAAATCTTTCGGTAAACAGGGAAGTTCCGAAAAGCGCCTATTTTCTGTTACTGCTTCTGTATCTCCTTGTAAACAGCGCGACCAGACATCTATCCTCCGCTACGGATATGTTCTTTTTGTATGGTCTTGAGATTCCGAAAACCATGCTTTCGGGTGTTTTTGCGTCGCTGGGTAATATCCTCATCATCCTGCTGGTGATCCTGTTTGGAAAACTCGGTTTCATCACCTCGTGTGTATTGATGGCACTTCAGTTTCCGCGACTGCTGATGGCCATTTTTATGGCGCACAATTACGCTACCATTCAGGGTATTTTCACAAATCTGTTCACACTGGTTGCATCCGTGATCATCTTTATGAACCAGCGCCGTCTCAAAACCTATCAGGCCAAAATGCGTGAACAGGCCATCACCGATCAGCTCACGGGAATTCCGAACCGTTTTGCCTGTTTTGAGTTGATGAATGACCTGATCGACAAACACGAGCGCTTTGTGCTGGTATCCACCGACTTAAACAACTTCAAAAGCATCAACGATACCATGGGCCACGAGATCGGTAACGAGATCCTGATCGAGATCTGCGAACGCTGGAAAGCGATAGCTTCCTCTCCCGATGCGGAAACCGTTGACTTTTTGGCAAGGCCCGGCGGTGACGAATTCCTGCTGGTCATCCGCGGCTACGAAAACGAAGCCGGTATTGAGAAAGCGATCCACCGCTATCAGAGTGCTCTGGAAGAAAAGATCACCATCGAAGACTGCGATTATTTCCTGAATGCAAGTTTCGGTTATGCCGAATATCCGAACGACGCAAGTAGCAGTATCACATTGGTTTCCTATGCAGATACCGCCATGCACGAAGTGAAGAATTCTGCTAAGAATGACCGCATTCTCCACTTCTCGCAGGATCTGTCCAAGATCGAGCAGAACCTGGCAACGGAACGCAAGATCCGCAATGCTTTGGAGAACGATACCATCTTTTTCCAACTGCAGCCGCAATACGATATCGATCACAAACTGCGCGGTTTCGAAGCTCTGGCACGTATGAAAGATGCCGACGGCAGTATGATCAGCCCCGGTCTCTTCATTCCGGTTGCCGAAAAGATCGGTCTGATCGACAAAGTGGATCTGAGTGTTTTCCGCAAATCCGCAATGTTTTTCGGAGAACTGCTGAAGCGTACCGGTGCGGATATCACGCTCAGCATTAATATCTCCGTTCGTCATTTGATGAAAAACAACTTTATGGAAGAAATCCGTGATGTTTTGGAAAAAAGCGGTTTGGCCGCAAAGAATCTTGAAATCGAGATTACCGAATCCATTATGATCGACTCCATTGACAAGGCGCTGGAAGTGATCGGCGAGATCAAAGATATGGGCATCAAGATCGCCATCGATGATTTCGGTACCGGTTACTCTTCCCTCAGCTACCTGAACAAGTTCCCGGCGGATCTGCTCAAGGTCGACAAGTCCTTCATCGATGAGATGAACTCGGGCGAGTCTTCCAAGCAGTATGTCGCAACGATCATCTCCATCGGCCATATCATGAACCTGGATGTGATCTCGGAAGGTGTGGAGGATGAATCACAGTTAAAGACGCTGAAAGAGATCGGCTGTGATTATATCCAGGGATTTATCTGGGGCAAGCCGCTCCCGCCGGAAGAAGCCGACAAGCTGGTGGTTGCGGAATTCGGAACCATCTGAGCAATGAACAAAGGGGACGGTTCTTTTGTCTGATTTCGTTTAGCGGCATCCTTTTCCGCGTAATCCGATCAGACAAAAGAACCGTCCCCCTGTCTTGTTCAAGCCCGTCTGCCGATGGCCAGGTCTTTGTCCATCTGCGCTTTCAGGGCCTCTACACTTTCAAATCGCATTTCCGGCCGGTGGAAATATTTCGGGATAACCGTGATCTCCCGGTCGTATGCATCCCCTGCGTAATCATACAGATAGCTTTCGATCGTCACTGCCTTGGTGCCGTTCACCGTCGGCTTAGTCCCGATATTGGTCATCGCCCGGTAGGTCTGGCCTTCCAGCAGTACTTCCGAAAAATACACGCCATAAGGCGGTAACAGTTTGTTTTCCGGCGGGATCAGATTGACCGTCGGAATGCCGATCGTACGTCCCAGCTGTGCACCGTGCTGTACGATCCCGCAGAAGGAATAGGCATACCCGAGACATGCATTGGCGTCCTTTAATTCTCCGGCTTCGACCAGTGCCCGCACGCGACTCGAGCTGACTTCTGCCCCGCCGATACGCAGTTTCTCGACGCTCACCGTCTCATAACCGCCGCTGTGTTTCATGGCATCCAGCAATGCAAAATTCCCTTTTCCCATCGCGCCGAAGGACAGATCCGTACCGGCCGCCACCAGATGCGCCTGAAGGCGTTTGCACAAATACTCTTCCACAAATTCTTCCGGTGCGATCGACGCACTTTCCTTCGTCATCGGATATTCGATCAAAACATCCACGCCGAGTGCTTCCAGGATCTTCCGCTTCTCTTCCCGCGGGGTCAGCGCTTTACCGTCGGATACGCCGAAGAGTTCCTCCGGGGACGGATGAAAGGTGAATACCGCAGCAAGCATCCCATCCTGCTTTGCGGACAGGATCTCCTCCAGTAAGCGGCGGTGCCCCAGATGCACGCCGTCAAATTTGCCGATAGCGACGGCGGTAGGGGAATCGGTATGGATTTGTGACAGATTGTTCAGAATTTGCATAAGTTATATATATTTCTATTTGTTAGAAAAACATATTCTCGGGGCGGTAGTTTCCGCGCTCCTCGCTGTATCGGTAAATGGCACAAAAGACCAATTCGGTATTGTAGACGCGAAAGCGCTCACCATCCTTCGGCCGAAGCGGAGCATCGCGAAAACAGCGATCGGTCAGCGGATTTCCGTTATCAATACGTTTCTTTTCTTCCGGCAAAACATACAGTGCCTGACAGTCTTCGTAAAAATGCTCGATCGGAAGCACATACTCCGCAATCTTGCCTGCCCGCACCATTTTTTCCACCTGCTCCAGTGTAAGCGCCGACTCTTTGGTAAACTCGCCGCTGCGGGTACGCTCCAGATGTTCCATACTGGCACCGCAGCCGAGCGCTTCCCCGATGTCCCTGCAGAGCGAACGGATGTAGGTTCCCTTGCTGCACTCGATGCGCATCATTACCACCGGCAGATCGATCTGCAGGATCTCCAATGCCAGGATCGTTACACTGCGTCCTTTGCGCTCTACTTCCACACCGGCTCTGGCCAGTTCGTAGAGATGCTTTCCGTCCTGTCGGATCGCACTGTACATCGGCGGCACCTGCTCGTAAGTCTTGACAAAGTTTTCACACACGCTGCGCACTTCCGCTTCCGTGCAGCTCACCTCACGCTGCGTGATCACCGTGCCGGTCATATCCTCGGTATCTGTAGTCACGCCCAGTCGCATCTCGCAGACATATTCTTTGGTCTTGTCCGTCAGATGCTCCACCAAACGGGTGCCCATACCCAAACATACCGGAAGCACCCCTGTCGCTGCAGGATCGAGTGTTCCGGTATGTCCGATCTTTTTCTGTTTTAAAATGCCACGCAGTTTTGCAACTACGTCAAAGGAAGTGAATCCTTCCTCTTTGTAGATATTGATCACACCTGAGATCATGTTTATCCAAATTCCTTTTTATCCGCCACATCGCAAGGAATCCCCCCCAATGGGTCCCCCCTTGCGAATATCTCAGGGAACCTTCCCACTCCGTGGGCCCCTCCCTAAGATGTATCCTCATCCGCCCTTCGGGCACCTTCCCCCCAAAGGGGGGGAAGGCAGGTTTAAGAATATTGTTTTGCAATCTCTTGCACTATCTTTTCTTCGAATTCCGCCACCGTGCCGTCGTATTCGCAGCCGGCTGCGCGGTCATGTCCGCCGCCGCCGAATGCTTCGCACACCTTGGCCACATTGACTGCATCCGATGAAGAACGCAGGCTGCCCTTGAAATGTCCCGGGGTCTTTTCGTAGATGAACACGGAACAATCCACGCCTTCGGTATTGCGCAGGCGCTCTACGATGCCGCCGGTCTCGTCACGACCGGTGCCCATTCTCGCCATCAGTTCCAGATCGGCGCTGCTGACGATCACCTTGCCGTCCAGATGGAAACGGCTGTCCAACAGGGCCTGCCCCATCATCTTGTTCTGCAGATTGGTGCGGATGTAAAATGTCTCATCCAGCATTCTGGAAAAGTCAAAATCATACTCCAGCAGATTGGCACATACCCGCATGGTCTCCGGTCTCGTATTGGAGAAATGGAAAACACCGGTATCGTGTGCAATGCCCATATACAACAGTTCCGCGATCTGATCGTCCAGCATTTCCTTCGGGATCAGGGAACCGATGATCTCGGCACATGCTGCGGCCTCCGGGATCACGTAATTGTATTCTCCGGTGCCGTTTGCATTGCTGATGTGATGATCGATATTGATCGTCCGCTTGGCTGCATCAAAATATTTTTTCGAATCGCTGATGCGCTCATAATTCGTATCACAGACAATGAACACATCAAAGGGATCGCGCTCCGGAAAGTCCGTGATCAGGCGCTCCCGCATCGGAATGTGGTTAAATGCCTTTTCCGGCTTTTCCAAAAACACTTCCACCTTTGCCGCAGGCATAACCTTTTCCAGATACAATGCCAGTGCAAAAGTCGAACCGATGCAATCACCGTCCGGATTGAGATGGCCGGTGATGCCGATCGTCTTTGCGTCTTTTACCAAAGCCAACAGATCAAATGCCATATGATTACTCTCCGTCATCCTCATTGTTGTCCGGATGTTCTGCTCTCGCCTTTTCATCGGCCGCACGCACTTCATCGATCAGTTTGGACATATGATTGCCGTATGCGATCGAATGATCTGCGATAAAGGTCAGATCCGGTGTGTTACGCAGATTCAGTTCCTTTGCCAGCTGACGCTTCAAGAAACCTTCCGCATTCTTCAGTCCCTTCAGTGCTTCCTTCTCATCCTCGCCGTCGGCCAGCATGCTTACCCACACCTTACAGGTCTTGAGATCCGGTGCCACTTCCACATCCGTAACGGAGGTAAACTCCGGTACGCGCGGATCCTTGACTTCGCTTCGGATCAGCTCCGCCAGGATCTTCTGCACTTCCGAATTGATCCTTGTATTTTTTACGCTGTTTTTTCGCATATTACCTCGGTACCTCTACCATAATGTATGCTTCTACCTGGTCCAGTTCCTGCATCTGGTCAAATCCTTCAAATACCAGACCGCATTCAAAACCGGCCTTCACTTCTTTTACATCATCCTTGAAACGCTTTAAGGATGCCAGGCTGCCTTCATAGATCTGCTCGCCTTCACGGGTGATACGGATCTTGCAGTCTCTCTGGAACATACCGTCCAGCACGAAGGAACCTGCGATGTTACCGACTGCAGATGCCTTGAAGATCTGACGCACTTCTGCGTGACCGATGACCTTCTCCTCGAATACCGGATCCAGCATACCCTTCATAGCTGCTTCAATATCTTCGATTGCCTGATAGATGACCTTGTACAGACGTACATCCACGCCTTCGCGATCTGCAGTCTGCTTTGCTACTGCATCCGGACGTACGTTGAAACCGATGATGATCGCGCTGGACGCACTTGCCAGCACCACGTCGGATTCGTTGATGGCACCTACGCCACCGTGGATCACCTTGACAACTACTTCTTCGTTGGAAAGCTTCAGCAGGGACTGCTTTACGGCTTCCACACTACCCTGTACATCGGCCTTGATGATCAGGTTCAGTTCCTTCAGATTACCTTCCTGGATCTTGCTGAACAGATCATCCAGGGACATCTTCGCCTTGGTATCCTCCAGCAGTTTCTCCTTGTTCTGTGCAATGAAGGTATCTGCAAAGTTCTTTGCATCCTTATCGTTTGCGTGTGCGATAAAGATCTCGCCCGCATTCGGAACATCGTTAAGACCCAGGATCTCTACCGGAATGGAAGGACCTGCTTCTTTGACACGGCGTCCCTTATCATCCACCATCGCACGTACTTTACCGTGAGATGCACCGGCGGAAATAAAGTCACCGACATGCAGGGTACCTTTCTGTACCAGTACAGTTGCTACCGGACCACGTCCCTTATCCAGCTCGGCTTCGATCACCAGACCTCTTGCACGACGCTTCGGGTTGGCCTTCAGTTCCAATACATCTGCGGAGAGCAGGATCATCTCCAGCAGGTTGTCGATACCTTCGCCGGTCTTTGCGGAAACCGGAACAAAGATGGTCGAACCGCCCCAGTCTTCTGCGACCAGTTCGTACTCGGTCAGCTCCTGCTTTACACGGTCGATATTTGCGCCCGGCTTATCGATCTTGTTGACTGCAACGATGATCTCGATGCCGGCTGCTTTTGCATGATTAATTGCTTCTACGGTCTGCGGCATAACACCGTCGTCCGCTGCAACTACCAGGATCGCGATATCCGTGGAGTTTGCACCACGCATACGCATCGAGGTAAATGCTTCGTGTCCCGGAGTATCCAGGAATGTGATCATACGATCGTTGATCTTTACGGTATAAGCACCTATGTGCTGTGTGATACCGCCGGCCTCGCGATCGGTAACGTGTGTCTTACGGATCGCATCCAGAAGGGAAGTCTTACCATGGTCAACGTGACCCATAACGCAGATGACGGGAGGTCTCTCCACCATCTTGCTCTCTTCCTCGTCTTCCTCCTTCAGGAGTTCGGCGATGACATCTACCTTTTCTTCTTTCTCGCACATGATCTCGTAATCCAGAGCGATCTCTTCGGCTTTTTCAAAGCTGATCTCCTGGTTTACGGTCACCATCTCGCCCTGCAGGAACAGTTTCTTTACGATCTCGGACGGCTGGATGCGCATCTTCTCGGCAAACTCTTTGACCGTGATGTTATCCGGCAGAGTGATCACCTTGATCTCTTCTTCGACCTTCTCCTGCTTCTTTGCTTCCGGCTTGATGAAGCTGCCGGCACGGGAGTTACGGCCCTTACCGAGATTGTCCTCGTAGAACGAGGAATTCTTCCGCTGCTCGCGATCACGATCCTTGTCGTTGTGCTTGCCTCTGCGGTTGTCGCCCTTGCCTGCTTCCACTACCGGAGCTGCTGCAAAACTGTTGCCGCCGCGGCCGCCCTGCTGCGGTCTGCCGTTATTTCCGCCCTGGCTCGGACGTCCGTTGTTGCCGCCAAAGCCCGGTCTTCCGTTGTTTCCGCCCTGGCCCGGACGATCCCCGCGGCCACCGAAACCGCCTGCATTCTGCGGACGATCTCCGCGCTGGAAGTTACCGCCGTTCTGCGGACGGTTGCCTCCCTGGAACGGACGGTCTCCGCGCTGGAAGTTGCCTCCGTTCTGCGGACGGTTGTTATTATATCCGTTACCGTTATTGCTGTTATTCTGATTGTTTCTCTGCGGAAACTCCGGTCTGGCCTGCTGTGCCGGGCGCTGTGCTGCCTGCTCGGCTGCGGCCTGCTGTTCTGCGGCATTCTTCTTTTCCTGCTCTGCTGCAGCCTGCTGTGCCTGTTCTGCGGCCTGCTGTGCACGTGCTGCCTCCAGCTGACGCTGTTCCGCCTCTTCTCTGGCACGCTCTTCTTCCATGCGACGATTCGAGATCGCACCCGCACGGTCGATCATATTGTCACGGGGCTTGATCGGTCCGCGATTCATATTCGGATTCGGTCTGCCGTATCCGCCGTTACCGCCGCCGTTGCCGTTACGGTTCGGCTGACTGCTGCGCTGCGGTCCGCCGGCATTTCCACCGGTGATAATGATCATTTTTTTCTTTTTCGGCTGCATACCCTGAGATGCATTTCCGCCGTTGTTCTTCGGTGCGCCGTTTACCTGCGGCTTCTGCTCAGTATTCTTGGGAGCATTGTCCTTCGTCACCTGTGCCTCCTTTTGCAACTGTTGCTGTTGTTGCGGCTGCTGTACCTGTTTTTCGGGAGCCTGCGCAGATTTGGGTGCCGGCTTTTCCTCTGCTGCTCCGGCACGCTTGTAGCCCTGTGCCAACAGATCATCTGTCACCTTTTTTTCAAACTCTTCCGGAAACTTGCTCGATGCAGTCTTGGTTCCTGCGCCGTGCTTTTCCAGCAGTTCGATGATCAGATTATTCTTCGGAGCCGTTCCGTCCGCGCCCACAAAATCTTTTGAAAACTCACTGATTCTCGCCATTGATCGCACTACCTCCCTTAATCTCACCTGTCAGTTTCTGCAGCGAAGCCGCAAAACCTTTATCATTGACGGACACCACACTACGGTATTCCTTTCCGATGGCATGTCCCAATTCTTCTTTTAATGCATACTCAAAATACGGCACCTGATAATAATTGCACATATCCCGATAATGCTTTTTCGACGCATCCGATGTGTCACTGCTGACGATCACCAGATACGACTTGCCTTCCTTCACGCTCTGCTCCGCCGCAAAGCCGCCGCTGCCGAGTTTTCCGGCACGCTGCGCCATACCGAGGAGCGAAAGCAGCTTATCCTGCTGAGTGCCCAATCTCTTCGTATGCTCCTTCTAACTGCTCATAGACTTCCGCGGGAATGCTTACCTGCAGGCTGCGCTCCAGACTGTGTTTCTTTGCCGCTTTCTTCAGACATTCCACATCTCTGCACAGATACGCACCTCTGCCGTTTTTCCGCCCGGTATCGTCCAGACAGATCTCACCTTCCGGCGTACGCACCACCCGTATCAGTTCTTTTTTATCTTTGCGTTCTCCGCAGCCCATACACTGCCGCTGCGGTATCCGTTTTGGCATCATTGCCATCGGGATTTACTCCTCTCCGTTATCGGAACCGTCAGCGCCCTCTTCGGTGTATTCGCCTTCGGTATACTCCTCGTCATACTCGCCGTCTTCGTAGTCATCGTCCATATAGTCTTCCACACGGAAACCAAAGCAATCCTTAGCCTGTGTCTCGGACTTGATGTCGATCTTGTAGTTGGTCAGCTTGGCTGCCAGTCTTGCATTCTGGCCGGACTTACCGATTGCCAGAGACAACTGCAGATCCGGTACTACGACATTTGCGGTTCTCTCTTCCGGATCCGCAAATACGTTCACGATCTTTGCCGGGGACAGAGCGTTCTGAATCAGCTCGCCCGGGTTCTCGCTCCAGTTGATGATATCGATCTTCTCGCCATACAGCTCGTTTACGATCGCATTGACACGGGAACCGTTCACGCCGACGCATGCGCCCACCGGATCCACGTTCGGGTTGTGGGAAACGACTGCCATCTTGGTACGGCTGCCGGCTTCACGCGCGATCGCCATGATCTCTACGGTACCGTCTTTGATCTCGGTAACCTCTTCCTCAAACAGACGCTTTACCAGAGTCGGATGAGAACGGCTCACCGTGATCTTTGCGCCCTTCGGGGTGCTCAGTACATCCAATACATAAACCTTGATGCGGCCGCCCTGCTTCAAACGCTCGGTCGGAACGCACTCGGTATCCAAAAGCAGTGCATCGGTCTTGCCCAGGTTGATGGAGTAGCCTTTGCCCACGCGACGCTGAACCACACCGGTGATCACATCGGCTTTCTTCTCAAAGAACTGGTTATAGATCACATTGCGCTCTTCCTCACGGATTTTCTGTGTGATCACGTTCTTTGCGTTCTGGGTTGCGATACGTCCGAACTCCTTGGAGTTGATCTCGACTTCTACAAAACCGCCCGGCTGTACATTCGGATCGATCTCTTTCGCCTCATCCCAGCTGATCTCGATCGCAGGGTCCATAACGTCATCTGCCAGTTCGATGACTTCCTTGGTTGCGATCACATGGAACTCGCAGGTATCCTCATCGATCTCCACGCGTACGTTATCTGCCGATTTGAAGTGATTGCGGCATGCCGTAACCAGGGAGTTCTTGATCGCCTCAAACAGCGCATCCCTGCTGATCTCACGCTCACGCTCCAGCATGTCCAGTGCAACTTTCAGATCCGAATTCATTTCATTTTCCTCCTAAAGAATTTTGCTTTTAATGAATTTGCTAATTGGATTTTCGTTTTTAATTTACTTCGTTATTGTTTGTTTCTATAAAATCAGAGAGTTTTAATTTTCTGATCTTTTTCCTTAATTCACGGGATTGCTTTGCATCCAGTCTTCGTTGCGCACGGTGCTCTTTTTTCAAAAGTTTCACCTGCTTTTTGGCAATCTTCTTTGCTGCCTTGCGGTCTGCCCTGCCCTTTAACCAAAGTTCAAACAGGAACTGCAATCCTTCCGCTGCCACTTCCACCACAATCTCGATCAACGCATCGCCCATACCGTCTCCCCCATATCCGTACGGATCAGAAATCCACCGTCAAACGAATGACCGCCAACTTGCTGCGTTCAAATGTTTTTGCCGCTTCGCCTTCCGCTTCGATCGTTACCGTATCTTTATCGAAGGCTTTCAGGATGCCGGTGTATTCCTTCTCACCGTCTACCGCTTCAAACAGTTTCAGCTCGACTTCCTCACCGATACTGTTTGCAAAGTGCCGGTCTTTCTTTAACTGTCTGCCCAGTCCCGGACTGCTGACCTCCAGAATATATGCGTCCGTGATAAAATCAACCTCGTCGAGTTTTTCGGAAAAGGCACGGCTCACATTCTCACAGTCCTGAATGTTCACGCCGCCGTCCTTGTCAATATAGGCCCGCAGATACCAGTCGCTGCCTTCCTTTACATACTCCACATCGTAGATCCGTACACCGTGTGCATCCACGATCGGCTGCAGCAATTCTTCAGCTCTGGTCTCGATCTCTTTTTTTCCTGCCATAAATTCTCCCACATATAAACAGATAAGAGTAGGTGCAGCACCTACTCTTACCATACTTGATCTTACGATTAAATATTTTAGCACTTCTGTAAAATAATGCAAGCGTTTTTTATAGAATTAACGATTCGACATGATCAACGAAAATATTGCTACAAATCAAGCAAAAATGCTGGTCAACATAAAAATATTATGTTATACTCTGTTATGTCGGGTGTATTTGTATATAAAACTTCATACTACAAACTCGGGGGAGGAGTAAACGATGTCTTTGTTTGGTAACCTGAAGCACAAGTCAACTGTGGACGAGATCAGCATTGCGCCTTCTGCTCCATCGGCCGATGTCTCCGACGAAGATCTCGAATTTGTAAAAGGCCGGGCCGAATCCGCGGAAGATGTGATCAACGCATACAATGCAAAATTAAAAGCGGAAGCCGAAGCCAAAGCCGCAATGGAAGCTGCTCTGGCAGCTCAAAAGGAAGAAAAAGAGACTGAAACGATGATGCCTGAAGAAGACAACCAAACAGAAAACACCGAAATCGAATACGTCTATCAGAAAGTTCCCGTCATCCAGCATGAACTGGTGCTGGATCTGCCGGAGTTTCATCCTTCCGACGAACCTGCGATCGCAGTGATCCGCGGTGACGAAGGATTCCTTGCAAAAGATCTTGTAAGTGGTATTATGGCATTAGGGAGATGTGAATCCGAAGCCAGAGAACGTTTGAACCTTCTGCTTGCGCAACCCGCGTAAGTGTTTCGAAAATAAAAAAGACCCTTACCAGGGGGAGATAACCTTTTAGGGACGGTCCGTACGGTAAAGCTGCCGAGCGGACCGTCCCGTGTTTTTAAAAGTATTTTTCCAGAAAAGCCACGGCATCCGCTTCTTCCACATTATCCGGGCGGATCACCGTGATGCCGAACAGCCCGTCCCACTGGTAGATCAGTTTGATGCCGTCCCCTTTGATGCGGTACTGCTGCTCTCCCACTTCTTCGATCGTACCGCCGGTCTCGCTCTCAATCTTTTTCAGCAAATAAGCAAAGGCGTTCTGCTCGCCGTAATCGCTGGCGGTGCCGCCGGAGATAAAGATCCAGCCATCCTCCGTGCAGCGGTCGATGTTATAGTTGAATTCCATAGTTTTTTCCTCCGTTTATTTTGCCCCCTCGTACGGCCTTCGGGCTTCTGTTTCGCCCGCCGGGATTACCCCTCATCCGGCCTTCGGCGAACAGTCCTACTAAACTCGTGCCTCGTTAAGTAGGAACTGGTTTTCCCCTCAAGGGGAAGGCAGGTATTATTCTTATCCCGAGATCCTAGGTTCCCAGATCAGGAAGTCCTCGATCTTGAGCGGTTTTGCGTAGTAGTAGCCCTGCAGGCTCTGGACGCGGTACTGCAGCAGGATGTTGCGCATACCGGCGGTCTCCACGCCTTCCACACAGACCTTAGCACCGTAGGTGGAAGCCACGCCCGTAAAGTTCTCCATCAAATCGCGCTCCTTCTCATCTTCCTCGATCTTGAGCACGAAACTGCGGTCGATCTTGATGGTATCGAAGGGCAGATTCTTTACCAGTCCTACCGACGAGAATCCGGTGCCGAAATCGTCCAGCGCGATGCGGATCCCCTTGCCGCGCAGATTGACGATGATGTTCTTGAGCAGATCCAGATCCAGCAGACGGCAGCGCTCCGTGATCTCCAGGCATAGATTCCCCGGCGGGAAGGAAGTTTCTTCCAGGATACGCAGCACGCTGTCCACAAAGTCCGGCCGCTCCAGCTGCGTATAGGAAAGATTCACACTGATGCTGAACTCCGGATTCTTCTTCATGATCTCTTTCGCGTCGATCAACGCCCGTTTTAAGATCCACAATCCGAGTTCCGGAAAAAGGGGATCTCTCTCCAAAAGCGGTATGAAATGATTGGGCGGTACCACACCGTATTCTTCACTCTGCCAGCGCAGCAATGCTTCCGCACCGATCAGCTTTTCTTCTTTCGCATCCACCACCGGCTGATACAGCAGGAAAAATCCCTTATAACCGCGCATAATGGATGCACGGATGGTATGGAATTTTTCAATCCGGTTACGATTTTCATCCGTCAGATTATTGTAAAACTCAACCAGTTCACCCTGACGGCGCATCTTGGATTCTCCGTAGGCAAAGTTCAGACATGAATATACCGTCTGATTGTCTACACCAAACTGGTTTACCGCAAGTACTCCGGCATTCAGATCCAGCAGAACATTCTTATCCTCTACCGTGATGCCGTGACGGAAATAGCTTCGCAATGTCTCATATCGTTCGCGGATCTCCTTGATCGTCCGTCGTTCCGTCAGCACCGCAAACTTGGTTCCGTCCATACGGTATACCGTTCCGTACTCCCCGATGAACTCATAGAGATGTCTGCCGAAACGCTGCAGCACGCGGTTACCGAAATGATAGCCGTACACTTCATTGATTTCCGAAAAGCTGCGGATACCGATCATTCCCAGATTCATCGGCGTTTTGCTCTGCAGCTTGATCTGCACATCCTCCAGGAAGCCGTACAGATTGCGCAGACCGGTCAGTGCATCCACATCACTCTTTACGCTCTGATCCCGAAGCGTTCCGCAGAAATACTCCGGCTTGCCTTCCGCATCAAACAGTACGCACCCCCGACAACAGATCAGCGTATACTCTCCATTCGTCTTACGGACACGATACTGCATATCGTGATCCGCCGCATGCCCGGCAAAGATATCTTCCACGCCGATCCGGTAACGCTCACGATCCTCCGGATGAATGCATTCCTGCCAGATCTCTCCGGCATTAAACATATAGGTTCCCGGCAGTCCGTATGCCTCTACCGCGCTTTCAGACCATCTGGAGTAATCAAACTTCATATCGCACAGATACACATGGGTACCTTCCGCCACCAGTTCCAGCGTTTCAAACAACGCATTCAGCTTACGTTTGCGGTCGTGCGGAACCGTCACCTCTACGCCCCCGCGTCGTACCGGTGCCGTTCCTGCTTCTTTCTTCAGGCGCGCTTTTTCTTCATACATATTTTTGTCCGCACGCTCAAAGACTTCCGAAACCGAGTGGTCTTTTTCTTTATCAAAGACCGCTACACCCGCAGCAAATACCGGGCCTTCCTTCTGTGCCAGATTGGCCCGTACCTGATTGTGCAATTCCGAGAGCAGATATTCCCGTTCAAAAAAATCGCTGCCGGTCAGGATCACGGCAAATTCGTCTCCGCCGGTACGGAATACCGGGCTGTGCGAAAAGATCGTACAGATCATGTGATAGGCCTGACAGATGTAATCATCTCCGGCCGCATGCCCCTTCAGATCATTGATCCTCTTCAGATTATTGAGATCGCATGCAACAATACCGAAGGAACGCTTTTCCGCTTCCAACTGGCTTTGCAGCGTCTGTGTCGCTTCCAGATACGCGTTCTTATTCTTTGCTCCGGTCAGTGCATCCTTGCGTGCCAGCAGATTTGCTTTCTGCATCTCCTGGGATCTTACCTTTTCCCGGCGCACTTCCTCATCAATATTTTCCACGCCGAAGATCATATGCGTACGGTCATTGGCCCAGATTACACTCATTCTGGTGTACTGCACTTTCGAGCCCACCAGCATACGATAATCTACCAGATAGCGTCCGCTCTTTTCCAGTTCTTCTTCCAAAAACAGCCTGCTGATTGCCTGGGATACCTTGTCCCAATCCTCCTGCACGACGATGCGCTTTATATTCCGCTGTGCACCGGCGAAGAAATCATTGCCCTCATATTCCAGCTGCAGTTCTCCGTACATCTTGCCTCTGGTCAGACTGCGGTAGGTACCGGTCTCAAAATTCACATAATAGATCACATCAAACCGCCCCGCCAGGCTTTCGACGATATGGTTGTACAGTTCCTTATCCTTCACCAACTGCTCGCGTTCCTGCGCGCCACGGACTTCCGCGTCCACATTTTTGACCCCCAGGATCAGATAGTTATCGCCGCCCTTCTTATCCTGGATCAGGCGAATTTTATGATAGACCGGCTGGCCGTTTAGCATCAGCCGGTAGACGATATCTTCCATCTTGCCTTTGGCAATGTTTTCCAACAGCCGCTCCTTGCGCAGACTCTCCAGCACACGCACGCGATCTTCTTCATAAATGATCTTACCCACGTTTTTTTCTGTGCTGGCAAAGAAATCATCGCCTTCCTGTTCTACCTGCAGGGAATGATAGATCTGATCCACATAATACCAGTAGTAAGCATTGGTGGTCATATCCACATAAAAGATATTGACATAATCGACCAGCATCGCGCCCGCGATCCTGCGAAAGATATTATCACGATCCGTCATAGATTCACCCCTCAATATTCTGCTATTCTTCCACACAAGAATATAATCCCACGATTTTATTATATCGCATTTTTCCTCTGATGTATAGCAAAAGTGCCAAAACGTTTTTTCGTTTTGACACCTTGGGATGGTTCTTCTTCCGTTATTACTTTATTATAATTTGCTTTCGGCATCGGCCACGTCCCGGTATCCCAGTAGCTGTGCCGTATTGTTCATGGTCTCATAAGCAAGATTCTTTCCCTCCTGTGCCAGGAGCGCGATAAATCTGCCATAGAGCAAAAGCGTCGCATCGGAGTAGGTCCCGATCTCGCCCCGCAGGTAGGTTTCGTAAGAAGTCTCATTTGGCGTATCTTCAGCAGTGTGAATGACTCTTGCATTGCCCGCCATCTTCGGATACTGTTTCGCAAAACTCTCCATCCAGTTCACCTGGATCGCAATAATCTCTTCCTGGATCTTGATGCGTTCTTCCGAAAGTTCCGGGAAATACTGTTTGATCTCTTCGTATCGCTCCGGCGCGGTGGATGCCATCATCCGCCCGTATTTCTCCGTGATCAGATTGCGTCCGGTAGCTTCTGCAGCCTTTAAGTCCGTATAGAACGATGCCAGCAGTTCTTCCGGCCATGTCAGGTACTGGCTGCGCCGCATAATGGAAAATGTGTTCCAATTGTCCTGGCAGTCCGCACGCCCGCCTTCGTTCTTGGTCTTGTCAAACTGCTCCCATTCCGCCTTGATAATGGCTTCCACCAACTGTGTTTGAGTATCTCCACTCTCTTCCGCTTCTGCAGGCGGCTCTTTGGTTTCCTGTTTCTTCGCTTCCGGTGCTTGTGTTTCTTTGTTCTTACGATCGATCAATCCGGCGATCTCAGCAATGTAACGGTCCGCAAAGGGTTCCTTTTTGTCATAATCCGCGATCAACCCCTGCTGTACCATGGTATCCAAAATGAGTGAAGCCACAATATCGAAGGAAAGCGCCTTATCATCCGTACCATTTTGCATCACACTGTTGCGTCCGTCCGGCATATCCGCAATGGCTTCCGCGATATCCCCCACCTCCGGCAGCAGCGGCAGCCCCGCCACACCGCGGCGCAGGAGTTTCAGATACGGCGGATATTTCTTATTCAGATAAAAGACGATCTGCAGCATGGTCTGCATGGCTCTGGCTTCATACATTCTGGCGGTCACATAGTCGGCACGCCGCATGGATCTCAGATAATTGTACTGCCCCGCCTGCGAGAACAGATGCGTTAAGGTTGCCAGCTTGCGTCTGCGGAATTCCTCCGGCATCTCTTCCAGAAAATAGCTGCGCAGTTTTGTCATCGTACCTTCCCCATCAAAGAACAGTTCGCCATGGACTGCCGCCGCGATGCCTGCCAGCTGCTCATCATCCATCAGATACAGATGATCCGAGATCCCCTTGGCATAATAGCGCATGGTGATCTGGCCGATACCGGTGAGCCGCTCAAAATAATCATCGATCTCCAGCACGCCCTGCCGCAACATGGAAAGATCCGGCTCCGTGCCGAAGCATTTCACATAAGCCGCGCGGTACATATCCTGCAGCGCTACACCAAAGACCGGCGCCTGCACAGCCGGGATCCAGATGCAGCAGCCATCCGCAAAATCATGATCCCTGGAATAATCATCATCAAAGCCGAAATGCTCCGAGCCTTCCCCTGCATAACCTGCCGCAATATAGTTCATGGCTTCCGGACACACCGCCTCGATCAGCGGTTTTAAGTAGTCCTCATAGAACGCCCTGCTACGCGCAACCGCCGGTTCTTCGTCCGGTGCCGTTTCCTTCTCCACACCAGCCATCTGCATGGACAGCTCGTAGTTTTCCTTTACCCTCTGGTAGGCCTCTGAAGCACCGGTACCTTCGTAAAGCTGCTTCATCGCCTTGCGGAAGCATTCTGCCGCTCCCAGATAATCTTTTTTATGGAAATATAATGCCCCCAGCGCCGAAAGCGCCGCGCTGTAATGAAAATCTTTGCCGCCGTCTTTTTCAAAGATATCGATGGCTTCCTGCAGCCAGTCTTCCGCTGCCGCCCGGCCTTCCGGCGATGCTTCGATCAGCGCCGCCGCCAGATTGGCACGCGTTGTTGCCTGCTCGATCTCGTGCTGCGGGTGCGCATCTGCGATCTTGAGCGCATTCTGAAATTCCTCCACCGCACGATCCCAGTCCTTCATCTCCTGGTACAACAGCCCGCGGTTATTGTACAGGCTCGCGAACAAAAAGTCCCCTTCCGGCAACATCCGTCCGTAGAGTTCTTCACAAATGGCATAGCGTTTTTCCGAATCGGCATGCATTCCGAATCCGCGGTACGCATTGGCTAGATTGAGCATCGTGGTGGCATACTCGATACGACCGGAAAAATCCAGTTCCTGCATCAGATGCTCCAGCTCTTTCGCATAGCGCACGCCTTCTTCCACGATGGATGCATCGCGGCAGAAACCGATGGTTTCGTTGAGCAGTATGATCTCCGATGCGATATCCCGCTCTTCCCGCGACATATCGATCTTTTGCATCAGGTAAGACAGGATCTCCCGCGGAGGCTTTACACCAAACATGCTGTCATACTCTTTGATCACCTCATCTATGTTCATCCCTTTGTCCTCCTGATCTGTAATTTATCGGAAAAATCTGGAAATATCGTTAAACAGCACTACCACCATCAGGATCATCAAAAGCACAAATCCGATCAGGTGTACAATGCCTTCTTTCTCCGGCGGTACCCGCTTTCCGCTGATCGCTTCGAACAGCAAGAACAGCAAACGCCCGCCATCCAGCGCCGGTACGGGCAGCAGGTTCAATACTCCCAGGTTCACCGAAAGCAATATCGCAATGTTGAGCAGATTGATCATAACCATCATCGCACCATGCGGCGCCGCGGCTTCGATCGTATCGTCAATGACATTGGCCACGCCCACCGGACCGGCCAGATTATCCACGGAAGCGTGCCCGCTCACCATATACAGCAGGCTGTCCCATGTCGCCATCAGCATATAGCGCACTTCATACCAGCTGTAGGAAAATACCTTGAGATTGTTGCAATCGATATATTCCGCCGGCCCGGAAAAGCCGATGAAATAACGTCCTGCCGCTTCATCATATTTCGGCATGATCGTGCATTCATACTCCTGACCGTTACGCGCGTATGTGATCCGCATAGACTTGCCGTTATTCATGTACGACTTGATGGCTGCCTCGCGGTACAGATGCACCTTGTAGCCGTCGATGGATGTGATCACATCCCCGGCCTCCATACCGGCTTCCACCGCCGGATAGCCGTCCATTACTTTTGCGAGCACCGGCAGGTCTTCTGCGGAAAACCATACCATGATCAGTGCCAGCAGATATGCCAGAATAATGTTGAACAGCGGTCCCGCAACTACGGCAGCGATTCGCCCCCAAACCGGCGCTTCGTTAAAGGATTTGCCTGCCAGATCCTTTTGGATCGCATCCCGCTCCTCTTCCTCCGCGTCTTTTTGCGCAATCTGTCCAAGTTCCGCTTCTTCCCCCGGCTCGCCTTCATAGATGCATGCTCCGCCGATCGGCAGCGCACGGATCACCAGCTCGGTCATCTTTCCTTTCTTCCGAAACAGCGCCGGTCCCATACCGACGGAAAACTCCTTTACCCGGATCCCGTTCAGTCTTGCCAGCAGATAGTGGCCGAACTCGTGGCTCACCACAACAACGGTAAAGATGATCAAAAATGAAAGTATAGTAAGTAATGGCGAATTCATCGATCAATACAGTCCTTCCAGATATTCATAAGTCTCCTGCTCCGCAGCAAGGATCTGATCCACATCGGGATTTTCGATCACATTGTGGTGCTCCATCGCTTTTTCGATCAGCTCCACGATCTCCAGAAAACCGATGCGTTTGTCCAAAAACAATGCTACGGCACGCTCGTTTGCCGCATTATAAACCGTCGGTAAGGTACCGCCCCTGCGGCCTGCTTTCACCGCAAGCGGAAGCCCCGTAAAGGTCTCCGTGTCCGGTTCTTCAAACGTAAGGGATTTTAAGGTGTAGAAATCCGCCCGTTTTCTCGGTACGCGCAGCGGCATACGATCCGGATAAAACAGGGCATACTGGATGGGCAGTTTCATATCCGGTGCCCCCAGTTCCGCCATCACCGCACCGTCCTGATATTCCACCATAGAGTGCACGATGGACTGCGGATGCACCACCACATTGATCTGATCGTAATCCACGCCGAACAGCCACTTCGCTTCCATCACTTCCAGGCCTTTGTTGACCATGGTCGCGGAATCAATGGTGATCTTGCGTCCCATTGCCCAGTTCGGATGTTTCAAGGCATCTTCCGGTCCGACATGCAGCAGTTCTTCACGCTTCTTCCCGCGGAACGGTCCGCCGGAACATGTCAGCCAGATCTTTTCGATACGGTTCTTCGGTTCGCCGTTTAAAGACTGGAAGATCGCACTGTGCTCGGAATCCACCGGCAGAATGGGAACACCGCATTCTGCTGCCAGCGGCATAATGATATGTCCTGCCGTCACCAGCGTTTCCTTATTGGCCAGTGCAATGGTCTTGTGTGCCTTGATCGCCGCAATGGTCGGACGAATACCGATCATACCTACGATCGCGGTCACCAGGATATCGTATTCCGGAAGGGTGGAGATCTCCAGCAATCCGTCCATGCCGGAAAGCACCTTCACCGGCAGGTCGGCTACTTTGGCCTTTAATTCCACTGCCGCTTCTTCTGTCCACATCACGGCATACGCCGGATGAAACTCGCGGATCTGTGCTTCCATCGCCGCAACGCTTCTGCCTGCGGCTAATGCTACTACTTCAAAAAATTCCGGGTACTCGCGCACCACTTCCAAGGTCTGGGTACCGATGGATCCGGTAGAACCTAAAATGACTAATCGTTTCATGTTTTTGCTCCGTTAATAAGTCAAACTCCCCTCATCCGTCGCTTCGCGACATCTTCCCCCCCGGAGGAGGAAAGACAGGGTTATAGGTTAATGAAACTGCGTATATAAAACGGTAATACTCAAAAGGTAGATCATCGGGGCCGTGAAGATGACACTGTCGAAACGGTCCATGATGCCGCCATGTCCGGGGATGCATTTGCCGTAATCCTTGATCTCGAAATCACGCTTGATAGCGGATGCTGCAAGATCGCCCACCAGGCCGAAGAAGCTGCCGCATACACCAAGCAGCGGAAAGCACCACAGCATATCCGAGCCCACATGCCCGGTCCACATCAGGATGGATCCGTACAGAAGTCCCAGCAATCCGGCTCCCGCCACACCTCCGATGTAGCCCTCCAGAGATTTCTTCGGGCTCAGCCTCGGAGTCACACGGTGCTTTCCAAACAGCACACCCACAAAATAGGCACAGGTATCCGAGCCCCACGCCGCGACAAAGATCATCCATACCGCAAAGAATCCGAGGTTGTAAAACTCGTATCCTCTCCCGAAACATCCCACCGGATATACATCCCCTTTTCCAAGCAGCAGCCTCGTCATCAATACAAACGAGATCATCACCGGTCCGTAGACAAAACTGAAAAAGCTGCAGATGATCTGCCGTGCCTTATACTTCGGATAAGTAAATACAAAAATGCTCATCAGCAGTGCCAGATAAAGCACCACGACCAGCATAAGAAACTCTGACCTGCTCTGCAACATATAGATAAACGGCTCTGTCGCCTTCAGCAGATAGATCAGCGTGTAATACCCCATGATCGCAAGGATCCCGGTCACATCAAAAACACAGGCCTTTTTCGCACCTGCTTCCCGCACACCCGTCGCTGCCAGCAGTTCCGTATATGCGATGCATGAGATCACACCCAGACCAACCGTAGTGACGATCCCGCCTGCCCAGATCAATGCCATCATAACCACCACGATCACCGCTCCGCTGATGGATCTGACGAGCATGGTGTTTGGTTTCTTTTCGTCCTGACTCATACTTTTCCGTATCGGCGATCCCGGCTTGCATATGCTTCGATCGCCTTCTCCAGTTCTGCCTCATGAAAATCCGGCCAGCTGACTTCCGTAAAATAGAATTCCGTATACGCGCACTGCCACAGCAGATAGTTGGAGATCCGCTGCTCTCCGCTGGTGCGCACCATCAGATCCGGATCCGGATACCCTGCCGTATCCAGCGAAGCCGAGATCTTCTCCTCGGTGATCTCCTCCGGCTTTAAGCTTCCTTCCGCCACCTGCTTTGCCAGGCTCTGCACGCCGCGTCGGATCTCGTCACGACTGCCGTAATTGATGGCGATCGTAAACTTGAGTCCCGTATTTCCGGCCGTTGCCTCTTCCAGATTGCGGATACTTTCCTGAATATCTTCTGCCAGTGCGGTCTTATCCCCGATCACACGCACCTTCATATTGTTGTTGTTGGCACGCTTGATGCAGTTCTTCATATAGTCGCGCAGAAGCTTCATCAGTGTGTTGACTTCGTCCGTAGGGCGGGACCAGTTCTCGGTGGAAAACGCATAGACCGTAAAATACTCGATCCCATGGTTCCACACCCATTCACACATATCTTCCACATTCTTTGCGCCCTGTACATGTCCTGCAGTACGGGGCAGGCCACGCTTTTTTGCCCAGCGTCCGTTCCCGTCCAGGATCACCGCAAGATGCCTGGGAATCTTTTTTTCTTCACTCATAACTGTTCCGAGCCCTCCGGGTTCTTCGATTTTCTCAGACCTTCATGATCTCCTGTGATTTCTCATCGATCGCCTTATCAATGTCCTTGATAAACTTGTCGGTCAGTTTCTGCAGATCCTCTTCCAGTCCCTTGATCTCATCCTCGGAAATCTCGGTCTTTGCCAGTTTCTTGAACGCATCGTTACCGTCACGGCGGATGTTACGAACGGCTACCTTGCCTTCTTCGCCCTTCTTCTTTACTTCCTTTGCCAGATCTTTTCTGCGCTCCTCGGTCAGTTCCGGGAATACCAGACGTACCACGCTGCCGTCATTGGACGGAGTGATGCCGATGTCGGATGCCAGGATCGCTTTTTCGATATCCTTGATCATCTTCTTTTCCCAGGGTGCGATCTGCAGCATTCTGGGTTCCGGAACCGTAACGTTACCAACCTGCTGTAACGGGGTCGGGGTTCCGTAGTAATCTACACGGATCTTGTCCAATACGTGCGGGTTTGCACGACCTGCACGGACCGTTGCCAGATCCGACAGCAAAAAGTCATATGCCTTCTGCATTTTCTCTTCATATCCTTTGATTCTCTCGTCCATTTTGAAATACCCTCCTGATCTATGTTTTTGATTACTCTACAGTTACTTTGGTTCCGTTGAAATTACCGGACAATGCTTTTACAATGCTGTTCTCTTCCGTCAGATCGAATACCCACATCGGCATCTTGTTATCGCGTGCCAGGATCGATGCGGTCATATCCACCACCTGCAGGTTCTTTTCGATCACCTCCGCGATGGTCAGCGTATCGTATTTCTTTGCTTCCGGATGCGTCTTGGGATCCGCATCATATACACCGTCAATCGCCTTGGCCAGATAGATGCCGTCTGCCTCTACTTCGATCGCACGCAGCACCACGCCGGTATCGGTGGAGAAATACGGATGTCCCGTACCGCCCGCAAAGAAGACCACGCGTCCTTTCTCCATATTGCGGATCGCGTTATCTTTGGAAAACAGTTCGGTAAAAGTCGAGCAGGCAAACGGTGTCATGATCCGTGTATCAATGCCCGTGGAACGGAACAGCTCGGATACATAAATGCAGTTCATGATCGTTGCCAGCATACCGATCTGGTCCGCCTTGGTACGGTCGATATTTTCGCTGGTACGTCCGCGCCAGTAATTGCCGCCGCCGATCACGATACCCACCTGGTTACCGTCCTCCAGGATCTGCTTTACCTGTTTTGCGATCCCGAGGATCACCGCATCATCATAATGCCGGTTCGCATCTGCCAGTGCTTCACCGCTCAATTTCAGTAAGATTCTTCCCATAATCAGTTCCCCTTCTTTCTTCTTCCGCCGTTTTTCTTGAAATCTTCAAAGAATGCGGACGGATTGACTGCTGCATAAACCTGTGTACACATACCTTCGATCACCGCACCGGTACTGATCTGCACCGACTGGGACCGGATATTGCCCATTACGATCGCGGAACTGTCCAGGATCACCGGACCGTGCACATCGATATCGCCCTTTACCGCACCGGCAATCACCGCACAACTGCCCTTCACGTTACCGATCAGCACGCTGCTCTGGCCTACCTTGACACTGCCCTTGCAATCAATATCACCGGTGATCTCTGCGCCATCCGCATACAGTTCACTGGCGATGATGTTACCTTCGATCACACCGGATGCCTTTAACTTACCGGCGATCTCGATATTACCGACCACCGTACCGGTTACATTCATATGGCTGCCGGCCATAATATCACCGGTCACCTTCATTCCGTCCGGGATCACCGCCGTCTCTTCCGAAACCAGCAGCAGACCATCATTCATCAGCGCATTCACGCGCTCTGCCACTTTGGCTTCTTCGGCTGCCTCATCGATCTCTTCCGGTTCTTTTGCTGCTTCAAAGATGCTGGCCATACTGCCGCCCTGCATCACTTCTGTATTCTCTTCCGACATGCTTTCTTCTGCCTTTTCCGAAAAATCCGTAAGCGGCATATTTTCGGATCCCTCTATAAAATCTCCCGACTCATCAAACCGCACTGCCGCGATCTGATCCGGATTGATCTCCACGGTCTTGTTCTCTTCCGCTTCGGTCTCTGCTGATTCCTCCGACAGGTTGATCTCCTCTGCTGCCTCGTCTTCCTTCTCCGGTGTCTCTGTTTCCTGCACATCCGCCGGAGCCTCGTTCACCTCGTCGGCCGGCTCTTTTGTTGCGATATCTTCCGTTTCCGGAGCTGCCTCTTCCGTCTCTTCGGAAAGCGCCTCCGTCATCTCTTCCGCAACCTCTGCGACGGTTTCTTCCGTCTTTTCTTCGGTTTGCTCTTCTGTCGCTTCTTCCGGGATATCTTCGGCTTTTTCTTCAACAGCCTCTTCTTCCGGCGCACCGAATTCCTTCAGCAGATCCGCCAGATCATCGACATCGTCTGTACCGGTTTCGTCTGTCTCTTCCGGCTTGTTCTGCTCCAGTTCCGCCAGCATGCTGTCCAGTTCTGCCGTAAAGGCATCCGTCTCTTTTGCGGATTCCCCGGTTTCTTCTTCCGTATCCGCCTCTTCCTCTGCGCTCGTCTGCTCTTTTTCCTGCTGTGCCGCTGCCGTTGCTGCCTCGGCTTCCGCAAGGAGCTGTGCCATCAGATCGTTCGCGTCCATATCCGCAACGGAATCACCGTCCGCTTCCTCCGCCGACTCTTCCTTTTCTTCCGGCAGATCCAGATCCAGGGATTCCAGCATCTTGTTCAGATCCACATCCGCAAGTCCGTCTTCTTCGGCTTCGTCGGTATCCTCTGCCATCCCCTCTGCTGCCGCCAGCAGATCTTCTGCCGTCATCTCGTCGGAAAGCAGTTCTTCCTCTTCCGCCGTCTCTTCTTCCGGCAGATCTTCTGTATTTTCTTCGTTTAATTCTTCCTCTCCGATCAGTTCTCCGACTGCTTCGGAAAGATCATCCTTTAAACTCTGGAAAAAGCCCATAAAGTAACCTCCTGTATTCCCCCTCAAGGGACTTTTATCTTATCGGATCACGTGATGCACCGGTGTCACATCCTCCGTGATCGGAACGATGGCAACATTATCCAGCGCCTGAATCTTCTCAATCAAAATCGGCAGTGCCTCCACGGTGGTCTCCTTGCCCGGTGCGTCATGCATCAGGATCACGATCGTATCGGCATCCAGTGCACGGATCTGTGCCATGGTGCTCTCAACGATCTCACTCACACTGCGGGTATAGCCGAGTGCATCCCCGACCGATACATTCCAGTCAAAATAGGTAATACCTTTTGCATCCAGGTAGGAAATGCAATCCTGCATATCCATTGTATGCACAGTATTACTGCTGCCTCCCGGGAAGCGGTAATACACACTCTCCGCGCCGGTCACATCCCGTACAAAGGACTGAATCTGATCCAGATCCTGTGCAAACCCGTCCAAATCACCGTATACATCGCTGTATACGTGGCTGTAGGAATGCATACCGATCGTATGTCCTTCGTTCACGATCCTCTGATACTGCTCCTCAAAACCGGGATGCCCGTTCACAAAGAAGGTCGCCTTGATATCGTAGGATGCCAGCACATCCAGGATCGCATCGGTATTGCGGGACGGCCCGTCATCAAAGGTCAGACATACCTTCACCATGTTTTCATACGGATCTGCCGGTACTTCTGTCTGTTCCAGTGTATTCTGCTGAATCTGCTCTACCGGATTGGAGGCATTCGTCTCCATCTCTACCGCCTGCGAATTGTTCTCCTCCGCAATCCGCCGTACTTCCTGTACCTGTACGGACAAGTCTGCCAGGATCAGCAGGCTCTGGTTCAGCTGCGTATTGAGCTGATGGATCTGTCCGAGTGCTACGACCGAAAGGATCGTCGGCAGCAACAACAAAGATAACAGCACACCGATGATCATCTTCTTTAAGTTTCGGATCCGCTTTCTGTGTTCTGCCTTTTTCTCTGCACCTTTCGCCGCTGTATTTTTTTCTGTCGTATTTTCTTTTGTGCTTTCTTCTCTTACGTCTTCCATAACTGCCAAACTACTGTCTTTCCGAATCGATTACTTCTTCAAAAACTCCATAAAATTCTCTTTGTTTTCTTTCGCCGTTGTCGTCGGCCGGCCCAGATCATCCCTTGCTCCCAGCGCACAACGCACTTCGATCAGCGAAAGGCTTCCTCTTGCTTTGGCTTCCGCAAGTGCCGCATCCAGCGCATCGTAATCGGATACGCAGACTGCCTCCGGATATCCGCACGCCTTTGCGATCGCCGTAATATCAATATCGCTCGCTACCGTCGGCATACCGCCCACCGTCTCGTGCGCGCCGTTGTTGATGACCACGTGGATCATATTCGCAGGCTTGTAAGAACCGATCACGGCCATCGCACCCATATGCATCAGCGCCGCACCGTCCCCGTCGATACACCATACCTTGCGCTCCGGCTGCTGCAGTGCGATCCCCAGCGCGATCGAAGATGCATGCCCCATCGAGCCGACGGTCAGGAAATCGTGTGCGTGTCCTGCGCCCTGCGCTTCCCGGATCTCAAACAACTCACGGCTGGCCTTACCCGTGGTCGATACGATCGCATCTTCCCCGGTTGCCTGTGTGATATGGCGGATGGCTTCTTCACGGATCATCGAATAATCGTTGCCGTAACTTACTTTTTCGTCAAAGGATAATGCACCCTTTTTGATCACAAATGCGACATCGCCGCCCTTTGCCAGGATCTCGCGATAGCCCTTCATCACTTCCGCCAGCTGTTCCGGCGTTGTCTCTTTATCCACAACGGTGGTTGCGATCTGCATATCTTCCAGCAGTTTCACCGTAACCTCGCCCTGATAGATGTGCTGCGGTTCATCGTGCACGCCCGGCTCGCCTCGCCAGCCCACCACAAAGATCATCGGAATACCGTATACTTTATCGTGCAACAGGGATGCTACCGGATTGATGATATTGCCCTCGCCGCTGTTTTGCATATAAACCACAGGCACCTTGCCCGTAGCCATATGGTAACCTGCCGCCAGAGCCGCACAGTTTCCCTCATTGGCTGCGATCACATGATGTTTCGCATCAATGCCGTAATTTTTCATCAGATAATTACATAATGCTTTCAACTGAGAATCGGGTACACCCGTATAGAAATCGGCGCCGAGCACCTCCACGAAACGTTCCACCTGCACGATGTTATTTCCTCCCAAATAAGCCCGGGCATAGTCCGGACAGAATAACGCTTATTTATTGTAGTCGGAAATACCCTTTTCGTCAAGTAATAAAGGGGTTTCAGGGATTTTATGTAACCCAAAAAAATGCATAAAAAATACGGCCCGCAAGCCGTATTTTTCTATGATCTCATACTCTGTTGCACGCTGCCTCGTATTCCTCCACGGTATCGATCTCGGTGATCTGCTCGCGCGTCACCGGTTGTACCGTCAGTGCAAACTCGCCGATGTGCATATTCACCACATCATCCCAGAACAGTTCTTCGTAACCGTCGGCACCGAACTCTTTCTCAATGCATTCCGCCAGATGCTTCGCTTCCTCTGCCGTCCAGTAGGAAATGCCGGCCATATTATACACATCCGTTCCGCCCTTGCCGACGCGGGTGATGATCCCGTTTGCATCCCGCTCAAAGATCCAGTCGTCGGAATAGCCCTCTTCAAAACGCCCGAAATAGCAGGAATTCGCAAGTTCCGGACACAATAGCTGCTCGTCGGTCACCAGCAGATCCGCCTCACAGATAAAGCACGGCCCCTTCTTCAGCACTTCTCTTGCCACATATACGGACGAGATATTGTTGACGGTTTCAAACACGGTATTTTTGAGGATCGTAATGCCGTCGTATTTTTCCTGCAGAATACTAAACTGGTCGCCCAGATACCCGGTCACAATATAGATTTCTTTTACGCCGCGCCGATGCAATGCCCGGATCACCGTCTCGATCAGCGCAAGATCCCCTACTTTCAAAAGCGGCTTGGGGGTGGTCGCCGTATACGGCCGCAGCCGGGTTCCCATGCCCGCCGCCATCAAGATCGCATATTCTTCCATCTCTGTTCTTCCTCAGATCTCCTCGATCAGTGAGATCACCTGCTTGATTGACATCAGGCGGTCATCCACTTCTTTCGCTCTGTGATATTTCAAAATGTCCTTTGCCGTCTGCTCCATTGCCGGGAATGCGCTGCGGGTCAGCTGGTTCGCATAGATCACAATATTGACGCCATGCTCTGCCAGTTCTTCTTCCGTGATCACATTAAAGGAGGTCGGTACGACCACGATCGGTGTTTCTTTATTGACCGCACGGAACTTATCGCAGAATTCCACGATCTCGGCCGGATCCTTCTTGCGGCTGTGGATCATGATACCGTCTGCCCCCGCTTCCACAAAGGCATGTGCTCTGGTCAGCGCATCTTCCATACCGCGCTCTAAGATCAGGCTTTCGATTCGTGCGATGATCATAAAGTCGTCGGTCAGCTGTGCTTTCTTTGCCGCACGGATCTTTTCCTGGAAATGCGGGATATCGTCCTGCGTCTGCTCCACCTCGGTACCGAAGAGGGAATTCTTCTTCAGCCCCGTCTTATCCTCGATAATGACTGCGGATACACCCATACGTTCCAGGGAACGCACGGTATATACAAAATGCTCGGTCACCCCGCCGGTGTCACCGTCAAAGATGATCGGCTTGGTCGTTACTTCCATCACATCGTCAATGGTACGGAAACGGGAGGTCATATCCACCAGCTCTATGTCCGGTTTGCCCTTTGCCGTGGAATCGCACAGCGAAGAGATCCACATCGCATCGAACTGGTCCAGACCACCGTCACGCTCTACCACCGTCTTTTCCGCGATCAGGCCGGTCAGTCCGCTGTGTACCTCGATGGCCTTGACCTGTCCCAGCGCAAGCAGCTGGCGCAGGCGTTTGCGGCGATACTCCGGCATCATCAGTTTCTCACGGATCTTCGCATCCTCACGCTTCACGTTTTCATTATAGGTATACGGCACATCGATGATCTCGCCGCCGTACTGCTGCAAAAGTTTTTCTACATTATCCCGGATCACGCACTCCGGTTCCGCTTTCCAGTTATCTCCATGGATCACATAGTCCGGTTTGAGCTGTGCGATCACCTTATCATAAAAGATCTCGTCCTGGGTGATCACCTTTGCCACGCCCGGGATCGCTGCCACCATCGCCCGACGCTCTTCAAAACTCTTGGTCGGAAAACGGTTATAACGCACACTGGACTTGTCATCCAGAATGCCCACGGTCAGTTCACCGTACTTCTGTGCCTCGTTGATGATATTCAAATGGCCTTCGTGAATGATATCCGTACAAAAACAGGTATAAACAGTTTTCAAAATATATTCCCCCTTCAGTCGTTATACTTTGCCGGGATCTGAATCTGATACTCCCTGCAAGCCGCTTCAAATACCTTAAAGAAATCGCGGATATCCGCTTCATCGATCGCTCCCAGTGCACACAGACGGAAGGTATCGGTCGTGGAGATCTTGCCCGGATAAATGGTGAATCCGCGCTCGTAGCAATAGTCATGCACCTTGGTAAAATCCCAGTTCGGATCGTCCGGATATTTTACGGAAACCACCAGACCGGCCTGCAGTTCGCGTTTGATGATATCACGAAAGCCCAGTTTTTCGATACCTTCATGGATCGCATTGAACACTCTGGTATGTCTGGCCCACTTGGCTTCCTCGCCCTCTGCGAAGTATTCCTTCAGCGCCTGGATCAACGAATAGATCGTCTGTACCGGCGGTGTAAAATGCATCTCTCCGGTCTTTTCGAAATACTCATACTGCAGATACATATTGCAGTAATAGGAACGTCTCGGATAATCTTTGGATGCCTTGATGATATCGGTGCGACCGATCACAAAAGAAAGCCCGGTCATTGCCATCAGCCCCTTCTGTGCCGAAGACATACAGAAATCAATATTATCCTTTGCCACATCAATGGGGCGCATGGCCAGCGTGGATGTGGTATCCGTCACAAAGATCGCACCGTACTGATGTGCCAGCGCGCCGATCTCCCGGATCGGATTTAACAGTCCGGTACCGGTTTCGTTATGTGTGATATACACCAGCGCAATATCGCTGTTTTCTTTCAGTGTCTGCTCCACTTTCTTCAAATCCGGCTGTTCATCCACCGGGAACTGCAGATTGATGTGCGGCAGTCCGTAGCCTTCACAGATCTCTACGGCACGGGTCGAATAGGCACCGTTATTGATCACCAGAATCTTCTTTCCTTCCGGTAAGAGGGAATTGAGGCACACATCCATATTGATGGTTCCCGATCCGCAGAAAAGTACGGAAGTATACTCTGCCGGATCCGCATGAACCACCTTTAACAGATCCTGACGCAGCCCTTTCATCAGGGAAGCAAACTCCTGCTCCCGCGGGCAGATATCCGGCACGATCTGTGCCATCTTCACCGTATCCGTGGTCGTTGCCGGCCCGGGATTTAACAAAACATTACGCTTGATCTCCATCACTACTCCATCTCCTTATTTCAAAGCTACCAGCATTACCGTGACATCCCCGTTCGCATAAAAGGACTGGATGCACAGCGGGTAATCATATACATTCTTAAAACGTAGATCCAGATTGGGGCTGGCGATCGTTGCATCCCTGCCCCTTCCGATATAGGTGACCGGAAGAGAATGTGCATGCCGCTCGGTCACCGGGATCCCTGCATCCAAAAGCGCTGCATAGGTTGTGGACGATACCTGACAGATACCGCCGCCGATGCCCTGCGCATGCTGATGATTCAGATATACGGTTGCCATCACGTAGCCATTCGCCTTGGTACGCGGCAGGATTGTCTTGCTGTAGGAAAACTCCTGTCCCGGCATCAGGATCGTATTATGAATGCGATTGGATGCCAATTGTACATTGGTCGCACGCGCGATACGGGTATTGTAATGTGTGGATACTGCCGAAAGAAAAGTCATAGGCTGCGGCTGGATCACTTCCTGCACGGTCTGCCCGGTTGCCGGATCCATGATCGTCCGCATCGTCACACCGTTGGGCTCGATCTCATCGCGGTACAGATAGCCGTCTGCTCCCGCATACTGATTGATCACCTTTTCATGAAAGACACGGCCTTCCGCACGGCCATGCTCGATATAATGCTTATACAACTGAAAACGGCTGGTTCCCATCACTGCCGCCACATCCGGATTCCACTGGGCATAATATACCGGATCAAAAACGGTTCCGTCCGGCATCACGATCTCGACCGCATCATCCCCGGTAGGAACACCCCCCGCATATACATGGGGCGCCGGACTCGGACACCAGGTAAGCAGCGTCACAACAACCAGGATCAGCAGTTTCTTCCAATGTTTTTTCATCAGGTTCTCCTTATTTTGTCGCATTCCATCACAAAAAAATGCCGCTGGGACATTTCCTTTATTTTATGCTTTTTCCAAATAGGTGTCAATGGGAACGGATCTCAGGTCCAGTATGGCTTCTGGTCCTTGTGGGTAAAGCCTTTCAGGCGTACCCGCAGATCTCCGATGATCTCCTGGTAATGCGCTTTCTGCTTGGCACTCAGCTTCCCTGCAGCATCCAGTTCGGCACAATGCTGCTCAAAGATCACGAATGCTTCCTGCGCCGCATCCTTATAATTGTTGGCGATGTTGCTCTCCACTTTGAAAAGCAGTTGCTCCAGTTCCGAATGTTTGGTTCCGAAACGGTCAAATAACCCCATACTGTCACCTCCGCTTTTGTCAAAAACACTACCTGCTCTCTTGTTATTTTAGCCCATAAACGGCCGGTAATCAATTGGTCCTTCTGCCGAATCGCACCACCATCACATCATCGATCATAGCCACGCTTCCCATAGCCGGATAGATCGGCATTTCTTCCACACGCGGATCGTCCTGCATTTCGCTCCAGACTTCCTGCTCCGCCATTCTGGCCGGATTGAGCAGCACATATTTGAAATACGCCTGATAACTCCATGGATCCGTACCGTAAGGAACGTAGTTCCTCCACATTCCCGCGATCGCGCTGACACTCTCAAAACCGGGAGCATCTTCCAACTGGATCACCGGCAATTCCACAAAAACCACCTGCGTATTTCCGATCTCATAGCCTTCCGTCTGCTCCATACGATCCACCACCCCGGTAAAAAAGACCAGGTTGGCATCGTATTCCATATTCTTCTTTAAATACAGTGTATTGGCCAGACGCACATTTCCCCACAGGATAAAAAATGTCATCAGAACAATGAGCGCGGCCAGGACCTTCTTCGCTCGAAACTGCAGCAATCGCCGGTTCCATTCCATACGATCCGCCAAAAGCAGCAGGAACACATAGATCAGATTGAACGCGAAGTGCATCAGCTCATGGCTCATTCCGCCGCTCAGGATATAGGCCACATTCATAGCGATCGGAACCAGCAAAAGCAGTACCGCCGCCAGGATCCGCTCCTTCTTTCCCACTTTCGGATTGGAGAGCGAGATCACAAAACTCATTCCGCCCACAAGCAATAAAACCGCATGTACACTGATGACCATCCATTGCGGATAGGAAGATGCCGTTGCAACAATGCGATAAACCGTACGCAGATAATCCTTTCCGATCAGCTTCGGCAATGCCGAAAACTGCAGGGACAAAAAGCCGGTCACGGAATTGTAATTATCCGATTTGAGTTTCACCGGGCTGAACATCAATAACAGTTTCATTGCAAGCAGATACAGTATTCCGGCACCGATCAGCATCACACAAGCTAACAGTCCCTTACGGACAACCGTCTTGAATTCCCCGCCCTTTAACAGTTTCAAGATCATACTGAGCAGGATCAGGGTAATGGCCGTTGAAATGTAGCTCTGGTACAGCCCGAGTGAAATACACAACGGTACCATGCCCCATAGATAGCCGCGCTTCGTCTTTTTCCAAAGAAACACGGACAGCACCGCCATCAAGAGCGCCATCATATTGCTGTCCAGATCATTGATATAGGTCGCTGCCGTGGCCGATACCGTCAGGTTTGCCGCGTAGATGCCGCCCAGCAAAAACATAATGATGTTTCTGTGAATATGAAAAATACGCACCGTCAGATAGACCGCACCATACAAAAAGATCAGGGACAGTACACCGATCAGCCACGGCAGATTCAGATCACCGCGGAACAAAAAACGATACGCCGGCACAAATACGCGTCCCAGCTGCATCTTCCATTCATTGCCAAAGACCGCCGCATTAAACTCTGCCAGGGAATCATGCGAAAATGTATTGTGAAAAAATACATACGCATGGGCTGCCAGTCCCCAAAAAAGAACGGATACCAGACAAACATTCAGCCTTCTGCGATCCGTTAATAAATTTTCTTTTGAAAAACGGCTGCGGAAACCGCAGCCGTCAGATCGTTCTTGGTTGAAACTCATCCGTTCATCTGCTTTGCAACTTCTTCTGCAAAGTTTTCTTCCTTCTTCTGGATACCTTCGCCGGTCTCGAAACGGATCACGGACTTGATTGCAAATGCGGTACCGGCCTTCTTAGCAACCTCTTCCACATAAGCCTTTACAGTCTGCTTGCCGTCCTCAGCCTTTACATAAACCTGATCGAACAGGCAGATTTCCTTCACCTGCTTGGAGATACGGCCTTCTACCAGACCACCGAAGATCTTGTCAGCCAGGTAAGCATCCTTGTTCTTCATAGCCTCTGCAGCCAGAGTAGCCTTTGCTGCATCAGACAGGAAGTTGAACAGGTACTTGTTGTTCTTCTGCTCTTCGTAAGCCTTGATGTCTTCCTCGCTCCACAGCTTCTCTGCTACTGCCTTCTCAAGCAGCTTCTGCAGGATCGGCTTCGGCAGTGTATCCGGCTCGTTGATGGAGCTGTCGATAACGATCTCACGCATCTTAGCCATAGCCTCATCGGAGATATCGCTTCTCTGTACGTACTGCGGGCTCATAGCTGCAACCTGCATTGCGATGTTCTTCATAGCCTCGCGAACCTCAGCCTTGTCATCGCCTTCTGCCTCTACGATAACAGCGATCTTACCGCCGCCGTGGATGTAGGACTCTACCAGGCCTGCGCTCTGTACTTTCTTGAAACGACGGATATCCAGCTTCTCACCGATGGTCAGCACCATATCGTTCAGTGCTTCCTTAACGGTCTTTGCGCCGTCATCGATCCACTTCTCTTCCATAAAGCCGTCCATATCTGCTGCGTTGCTCTGCAGTGCCTGAGCTGCTACACGGGATACGAACTCTTTGAACTTCTCGTTCTTTGCAACGAAGTCTGTCTCGGAGTTAACCTCAACAACTGCTGCAGTCTTGCCGTCTTCTGCCTTTGCTACTGCGCAAAGACCTTCTGCTGCGATACGGCTTGCCTTCTTCTCTGCCTTCATCGCACCGGATTTCTTCAGTACTTCTACTGCTGCATCCATATCACCATCGGTCTCGGTCAGAGCCTTCTTGCACTCCATCATACCTGCACCGGACATCTCACGCAGTTCTTTTACCATTGCTGCTGTAATTGCTGCCATTTTTTCTTCCTCCTGTTTTATTATCGTAATCGGTGATTTCACCACATTCTGTTCTTCTTTAAAGAATGCCTGATGAACCGCGTTCGTCAGGCATTCCGATTAAAACACTCTTAAGACAATGATTTATACAGTGCCTTCTGCTGCCTGCTCTTCCTCAGCAGCTGCGCTCTCAGCTTCCTCAGCGGAGATGTTCTCTTCGCCCTGCTTGCCTTCGATGATAGCATCTGCCATCTTGGAAACGATCAGCTTTACGGCGCGGATAGCATCGTCGTTACCCGGGATCACATAATCCAGCTCTTCCGGATCGCAGTTGGTATCGCAGATACCGAACAGTGTAATACCAAGTGTCTGAGCCTCGCTGATGCAGATGTGCTCCTTCTTCGGATCTACTACGAAGATAGCATCCGGAATACGCTGCATCTCTTTGATACCGCCCAGGTTCTTCTCCAGACGATCCCATTCCTTCTTCAGGTTGATAACTTCCTTCTTCGGAAGAACATCAAAGGTACCGTCCTGAGACATACGCTCGATCTCTTTCAGTCTCTTGATACGGGACTGGATGGTCTTGAAGTTGGTAAGCATACCGCCCAGCCATCTCTCATTTACATAGTACATACCGCAACGCTCTGCCTCGGACTTGATAGCCTCCTGAGCCTGCTTCTTTGTACCAACGAAAAGTACGGTACCGCCCTGTGCTGCAATGTCAGAGATTGCATTGTAAGCGCTGTCCACCATACCTACGGACTTCTGCAGGTCGATGATGTAGATACCGTTACGTTCTGTGAAGATGTACGGTGCCATCTTCGGGTTCCAGCGTCTGGTCTGATGTCCGAAATGAACACCGGCTTCCAGCAACTGCTTCATAGAAATTACGCCCATTTTGATTTACCTCCGTCTGGGTTTGACTTCCGCACGGGTAAACACTTTAGTGTCACCTAAACGGTTCCGTGCGTGCTGATTTTTTGCAACATTCATACTTTATCATAACAAGAAACGGAATGCAAGCAAATTTTTCGCCGCACTCCGTTTTCCGTTCCCTGTCTTGTTCCGTTGTTCTCAACGATCGGTCCGTGTCGTAATGATCTTTCCGATCTCTTCATAAGACGCTCCCGCCGGGATCACATGCGCCCCCGTGCAGATCTTGCGGTCGTATCCGTGCTTGCACAGATAATCATCCAGCTCTTTGGCCGAGGTGACCACTCCCGCTTCCGCCAGACGGCGCGCCACGGTAAGCGAGCCTTCGCCCGAACGTACCGTGATCATAGCATCCTCGGTATTGATTGCAAAGCCGGAAGTCACATTTGCGGCTGCCGGTGTCGGAGCTTCTGTCGGCTCCGGTGTCGGTGTTGCCGTCGGTTCCGGTGTCGGCGTTGCCGTCGGTTCCGGTGTCGGTGTTGCCGTCGGTTCCGGCGTCGGTGTTGCCGTCGGTTCCGGTGTCGGTGTTGCCGTCGGTTCCGGCGTCGGTGTTGCCGTCGGTTCCGGTGTCGGCGTTTCCGTTGCTTCCGCGGTCGGACTCTCCGTCACCTCCGGCGTAGTTTCCGGAGTTTCGGTCGGCTCCGCCTCATTTCCGTCCGGTGTCGGTTCCGCAGGCACTTCGGTCGGTGCTTCCGTCGTTCTCGGCGGTGCCGTCGGCTTCTCCCCTTCCTGGGTTCCTCCGGTCTCTGCCAGCGTCATCCGCTCCACCATACCCAGTTCCGCCGCTCTCGCCCGGATCTGTGCATCACTCATCTCTCCGTTTTTTCCGCTTCCGGAGAAATGCAGGATCAGGGCCGTTACTGCCACCCCGATTCCGATTCCCCGTAAATATGACTTTAATCTCATTTCCTTTTGATTCCTTTATATGTTTCTGCTTCCCGCTCCCGGAGCTTGTAAGTTTCCGGTCAGCTGTCTCCATCGGAGCCGGCCGGTAAAGACAGTTTTCTCGCGGTGCCTTCGCAAGAAGTTTGTTCCACCGGCGCATCCCCTC
>CAMJAP010000012.1 GCA_946403625.1 uncultured Lachnospiraceae bacterium | reverse complement strand
GCATTTACCAGATTTCTGGAAAGCTGACCGCTGCCTCCGTCCGTACGCTGGATGCATAGCATGATCCCCATCCGGTGGTCCGGATCGATGAGAAGATACGGCCCGGTCCAGCCATCCCATCCGAAGCATCCGGTCGGCGCCAATAGCCCGGTCTTGTTCCGATCCTCCAAACAGCGCAGCAGATTACCATATCCGTACCCCTGCAAAGATCCCCAGTTGGCATATACTCTGAGCCGATCCTCCAGACCGTTAGAGCGCATAAAATCAATCTTAAACCGGCTTGCTATACCGGCTTTCCCTGTCGATAATTCATTCGCCAGTTTACCGAGATCTTCTGCCGTAGAAAACAATCCTGCTCCGCCCGACTGAAAAGCCGGACGCTCTTCAAAATCATAGATGCAGAGATTTACAAAATCGATCGGCTGCGGATGCTCTCCTGCCGTTTTGTACAGCACTGCCAGGCGGTCTCGTTTTTCTTTCGGTACGCAAAAATCTGTATCGTTCATTCCGAGCGGCGCAAAGATCTCTTTCTGATAAAAATCTGCCAGCTCCATATCGGATACCTTCTCTATGATCGCGCCCAGCACATCCGCGGATGCACCGTACATCCATTCCGCGCCCGCTTCAAACATAAGCGGTACTTTTCCGACTTCGCGCGCAAAGGTTTCCGTACTCATGCATTTTCCATCACGAATGCTTTGATCCAGTCGCCCCCACAGTTCGTTGGTTGCTTCCACACCCTCATGCTGATCTCCGGGATACGCGATGCCGGAAGTCATATTCAACAGATCGCGAATCATAACCGGGCGGCTTTCCAGCTTCTTTCCGCCGCGAACGTAATACGGTTTTGCATATTCCGGAAAGAACCGGGATACCTCCCAGAAAGTATCCAGCTTTCCTCTGCTCATCAGGATGGCGGATGCCAGTGAAGTGATCACTTTGGTGCAGGAATAAATGCGGCAGATCGAATCCGTCCGGAAGACTTTTTTGTTTTCCACATCCGCGTATCCGGCGCACTGTTCCAGGACTTTTTCTCCATCCTTATACAGCATGAATACGCCGCCGTTTTCCTCGCCGTTTGCAATCGAGCGTTCCATGATCTCTTTTACATTTTTCTGAATATTCATTCGTTTCCCCTACTCCTCCAAAACCTTGATCGCATAAGAACATGTCGGTGCCAGCATCTTTTTTCTGCGCTCCGCGGCCTCGATCACTTTGTAGACTAAGCGCTTTGCGATGCCCTTACCGCCGTATTCCGACAGGACATGCGTATGATAGATGACACAGTTGTCCCCTTCATCTTCATAATCACACTCCCCGATCTCTTTCCCGTCCAGGATTGCCACGCTGCGGCTACCGGCTTCATCCAGCTCCACCCGCACCGAGTGATTGTATGTAATGCCGAGTGCTCCGGACGGACAACGGCTGATCGCCTGCCAGATCCGGGACGGCTCGTCACGGCTCAGATCGATCCATGGCCGTCTGCCGAATTCAAATACTTCCGGACATCCCGTCACGCACATCTTTGCATGGCGACACTTGTCCGAATTCCAAAAAACACTGATCTCATCGGTTTCGTATAGTCTGTGCATAGATACCCCCTTTCACCCATGTAAAATTCTAGCAAAAACGGTGGCTTTTCTCAAGCCACCGTTATGATATACCTTATGATTCCGTTATTACTTATTTGCACTTTGCGAGCAGCTCTTCCCACTTCTTGTCAACATATTCCTGCGCTGCTTCCAGAGTCCACTCGTTGCCCTTTGCAAAGCAGTGTTTGAAACGGCCCTGCTTGGACATAAACTCTTCTACCGGCAGCTTCTTCTTCGGCTCGTAGGTCAGACGATACTCACCCTCAACCACTTCGTAAAGCGGCCATACGCAGGTGTCGATGGCTGCCTTGCAGATCTCGATCAGGTTTTCTGCCGGATACTGCCAGCCGCGCGGACACGGTGTAAGTACGTTTACGAAGGTTGCGCCCTCGGTATAGATCGCACGGTGTGCCTTCTCGTGGAAATCCTTCATATTGCCGAACAGTGTGGTCTGTGCAACATACGGTGATCCGTGTGCTACCACGATCTGTGTCAGGTCTTTCTGTGTCTGCTTCTTACCAACCGACTCGATACCGGACGGAGTAGTAGTCGCATTTGCAAAACGCGGTGTTGCGGAAGAACGCTGTGTACCCGTGTTCATGTATGCGTTGTTATCATAGCAGAAATAGGTAAAGTCGTGACCGCGCTCCAGGGCACCGGACAAGGACTGGAAACCGATATCGTAAGTACCGCCGTCACCGCCGATTGCCAGGATCTTGAACTTGGTGTTCGGATCGATCTTGCCTTTTCTCTGCATTACCTTGTATGCCGATTCCACACCGGAAGCCGTTGCGGATGCATTTTCAAATGCCGTGTGGATGTAGGAATCTTCCCAAGCCGTGTACGGATACTGGAAAGAGGAAACCTCCAGACAGCCGGTAGCGTTACAGATCACGGCCTTATCCTCCGGATCTACCGCACGCATCATGGCCCGGCAGACAATACCTGCGCCGCATCCCGCACACAGTCTGTGTCCGGAGTGGAAGCGCTCTTCTTTATTCATTTCATTTTTCAAATTGTAAGCCATTTTTATTTCTCCCTCTGACCCATATGCGTATAAACCGCGCCGACCTCACCACCGTCTGCGATCTTTGCCAGACGATCATAAACACTCAGCGCTGCAGCTACCGTAAAGTCACGACCACCCAAACCGAATACGATATCGATCATCTTCGGTCTCTGATCCAGGTTGATGATCGCACCGGAAGTCTCTGCAAAGAGAGGACCGCCGCATGCGGAAAAGCCTTCGCTCTTATCCATCACTGCCACTGCCTTGCAATGTGCAATGGCTTTTGCCAGTTCCTCACCCGGGAACGGACGGAACACACGGATCTTTACCAGACCGGCTTTCACACCGTTCTTGCGCAACTGATCCACGGCTGCCTTTGCCGTACCTGCAGAAGAGCCCATGATCACCATTGCGATCTCGGCATCTTCCATACGGTATTCTTCGAAAAATCCGTACTTACGGCCAAAGGTCTTTTCAAAATCGGCTGCCACATCCAGGATCACCTGCTTTGCATTGATCATCGCCTGTGCCTGTGCCACACGAGCTTCCATATAGTAACCGGACACTCCGTAAGGGCCTACTGCCAGCGGATTTTCTTTCTTCAACAGGTAATTCTCCGGCTGGTATTCGCCGACGAATGCCTTTACCTTATCATCTTCTTCGATCTCGATATTTTCGATCGCGTGGGAGGTGATGAAACCGTCCTCGCAAACCATCAGCGGCAGGCGTACGGACGGATGCTCCGCGATACGATGTGCCATCAGATAGTTGTCATATACTTCCTGATTGTTTTCTCCATAGATCTGGATGAAACCGGAATCACGCTCTGCCATAGAGTCGGAGTAGTCGTGATTGATATTGATCGGTCCTGTCAATGCACGGCAAGCCACTGCCAGTACTACCGGCAAGCGGGAAGAGCCTGCTACATACAGCACCTCATTCATATAGGAAAGACCGGCAGAAGAAGTCGCCGTTACTGCACGGCAGCCGGCTGCTTCTGCACCAAGACATGCGGAAAGGGAAGAATGCTCACTTTCCACACAGATAAATTCCGTATCTACTTTTCCGTCTGCCACATACTGTGCAAAATACTGCGGGATCTCGGTGGACGGTGTGATCGGGAACATCGCAAATACATCGGGATTGATCTGGCGCATTGCGGTTGCAATGGCTTCGTTACCCGAAAGTCTCTCGCGGATACTCATACCTCTTCCTCCTTCCACTGGATCGCATCGAACGGGCATGCCTTGATGCAGATGCCGCATCCCTTGCAATGATCGTAATCAAAGTCGGCACGCTTGCCATCTTTTACGGGAATGGATGCGTCCGGACAAAACGGTGCGCACAGTACGCACTGCTTACATTTATCCTCTACCCATACCGGTGTGCGACTGCGCCATTCTCCGGTTTTGGTAAGGCGGCTGGTTCCCGGCTCGTAGATCTCACAGCCGGTGGTCAGATCCTGCCAGGGGATCTGTTCATTGATCTCTGCTGCTTTTTTACTCATTATCCTTTCACCTCATCCATAGCCTGACGCAGACACTTCAAGTTACCCTCAACGACCTGCGGTTTCTTTGCAAACTTGTGACGATAGGAACCTTCCATATCGCTTAAGAACTGCTCTCTATCCACACATCCGCTCACTGCTACTACAGCGGCCAGCATCGGTGTGTTCGGGAAATACGCACCGAGATTGCTGATGGAGATGTGTCTTGCATCGATCGTGCATACACGGCCTTCATAGCCCTGCAAAAGCGGACGGATCTCATCCGGCGTTTTTGCGGTATTCACGATGATAGCGCCTTCCTTTTTCAGACCTGCCGTTACATGCACACTTTCCAACAGGGTCTCATCTACTACTGCCACAAAATCCGGCTCGTAAATGTTGGAATGCACCGAGCATCTCTCCGTGGAAATACGGTTGTATGCCGTGATGGGTGCACCCGAACGCTCCGGACCATACTCCGGAAAGGACTGCACATATTTACCGGACATAAATGCCGCATCTGCCAACAACTGACTCGCGGTCTTTGCGCCCTGTCCGCCACGGCCATGCCAGCGGATCTCGATCATGTCGTTTTCCATATTTTTGTATCCTCTCTAAATAAAGTAAACCATAGTTCTGTATATTTTATAGCATTCTTTCCTCCGATACAAGGGGAAATATCATTTTTTGATGCTTTTATGAGCCATTTTGGGTGATTTTCTGCTATAATAGATGCAAAATATGCCCGGGGAGAGTGGAAATGAACGAGCAGGACGAACGATACAGCACAGCAGAGGATGCCATTTTTGACGCCTTTTTTCTGTTATTAAAGGAAAAAGATCTGGAAAAGGTCACGGTTTCGGACGTGATCAAAAAGGCCGGTATCGTCCGGAGCACCTTTTACAACCACTATGAGAATATCCCGGCGCTGATGGCGGCTGCCGAGGACAAGACCATCGCGGACATCTTTGAACTGATGGAGAGCTTTCATCCGCAAAACGACAAAGACCGCTGCTACTCCTACTTCCTGGCGATCTGCAACTATACAAAAAAGAATCCCTTCCTGGCCAACCTGTTGCAAAGCCCGAGAGGGGACGCTTTTTTCGAAAAAGCCATTATGATGTTTCACAAATACGTAACCGATGTGACGCAGACCGTACCGGATGCGTCCGTGGACCGCGTCACCTTTTCCTATCTGATCGCCGGCACCATCGGCAGCAACATCGGTGTGCTCCACAAATGGACCGCCGAGGACTTCGCCACCCCCGCCGAAAAAGTGGCGGACATCCTGTCCCGCATCTTTTTATCCGGCATATTGCCATACCTCGGGATGGGGATTTGAGCCGGGACATCTTACCCGCTTCGATACGATCTTGCCTTCCCCCCTCCGGGGGGAAGGTGCCCGAAGGGCGGATGAGGGGCTACTCGTCAATCTCCGCCTCTGTCCTCTTGATCTTTCCCGTCGCATTCCGGCGGAACGGATTCTTCCGGATCACCAGCCCCGTGATCTGCCGGTAGGTCGGCTGCTTCTTATTATATTCATCCAGCATTTCCTGAATGCCGGCTTTCACCTGCTCTTCACTTAACGCCTTTACCTGCACCACATCCTGATCCGGATAGATGCGCGCCGTCAGACCGTTGTTCTCGCCGGTCACGATCACTTCGCCCACCAGCGCATGCAATGCCAGCTTCCCTTCAATCTCCTCCGGAGAAATATTTTCCCCATTCGATAAGATGATCAGGTTCTTCACACGACCGTTGATGAACAAAAATCCGTCTTCGTCCAGATAGCCCTTGTCACCCGTGTGCAGCCAGCCGTCTTTTAAAGTCTTTGCCGTCTCTTCCGGCATATGGTAATAGCCCTGCATCACGCTGCTGCCCTGCACGCAGATCTCGCCGTCTTCAAAACGCACCTGCACATTCGGCAGCGGTCTTCCGATGGATCCGGCCTTGTGATCCTGCGGTGTGTTGGAAGAAATGACCGGAGAGCATTCCGACATTCCGTACCCTTCCAAAACCTGCACACCGTATGCCGCAAACTTTTCAATATAGAACGGATCCAGATGAGCACCGCCCGTAAAGATGATGCGCAACTTGCCGCCAAACACATTCTCGGCCAAAACCGCAGGCGGTACATCCGGTCCGGCAGCGGCCAGTTTCTTGTAAATCGTCTCGATCATGAGCGGCACCATCAGCATCACTTCCGGCTTAAAGATGCTCATATTCCGCACCATATGCATAAAGGAATCGTTGATGCAAAGCGTTGCGCCCAGCGAAAATCCTTTCAGCCAATCCATCACCAGACAGAATGCGTGATGAATGGGAAGTACGCTGAGTACTGCACTGCCCGGCTCTACTGTGAAGTCAATGGCCTCCACATTGGAACACAGGTTGTTCTGGCTCAGCATCACACCTTTGCTCTTGCCCGTGGTTCCGGAGGTATAGATCAGGGTAACGATCTCATCTGCCTTGCGGCCTGCCACATCCAATGCCGTCTCACCGGCTGCCTTCAGTTCCGCCAGAGTGGCAAATCCTTCTTCCTCTGTCTCCTGCAGCAGCCAGATCTTTCGAACCAGCGGACACTGCGCTTTGACCTGCTCCGCCAAATCCTTTCGCTTGGGGCTTAAGAACAGCGCCTGCGCTTCCGCATCCTGCAGGAGCGCGATCAGATCCTCTGCCGGCAATCCCGCATCCAGAGGCACCGCCACATTCTGACCGGTCGTGATGCCCAGATAACTGCCGATCCATTCCACGGAAGAAGTGCCGATCAGCGAAATGTGCGCCCCGGAAAAGCCTTCCGCCTGCAATCCCTTTCGGAGCAACGCAATATCCGCACCCAGATCTTTATAGCTGCGCTCTCTGATCTCCTTTTTCTCCAGCCATTTGACAGCCGTTACCTCTGCATAATTTTGTAATGCCGTATCCCAAAGCTCACGGATCGTTCCCATATCCCCAGTCCTCCGAAGTCTCTTTTATGCTGCCAGTTCTTCCAGCATCTGCAATGCGTCGCCGATGGTGCGTACCTGTACGGCGCTTTCCTGCTCCAGCTCCACATCAAAGGTATCTTCCAGTTCACCCAGGAAGGACATAAAATCCAGGGAACTGAAACCCAGGTCCTCACGGAAACGCATCTCGTCCTTCATCTCCTTTGCTGCCACGCTGCAATACTGTGCTACGATCTTTTTGAATTCTGCTGCTCTGTTCATAATTTTCTCCTCCTTCAGATTTATACGATCTCCATCAGTTCCCCGATTTTGATATCCGGTCTTGAAATGCCGGTAAACAATATGCGCATCATATAGTAGTACAAAAGTTCCATATCCTTTTCCGTCAGGCACGCGGTCTGATAATGATAGGAAAAGTTCATACCGCCTTCCGGAGTATGCGATACGGTCAGGTACATCTTTTTGGTCGCGGCCCCGTTGGCAAACCATTTGGAATGCATCTCAATGTTTTGCAAAAACGGATTGTCCACATGCACCGGCATCGGCTGGTAAGTCAGATAGCAACTTTCATAGGTCGTATCCTCCGGTGTGCCGTATCGTTTCTTCATCTCTTCGCGGATCAATGCGGGATCGTAATTGCTGTGCATATAAATGCGGTTCTGCACATTCTGGATCTCGTAAGCCGCTGCCAGAAATTCCGTATCCGGTGTGATCACGGTACGGCATGGAAACATGATCGTACGGCTGCCGCCGGAAGTCCATTCATCGTGTGTGGAACGGCGGGAGATAAAGTTTTCGATCGTGATATCTTCCTGTCCGTTATTTACTTTGGAAAGGTAGGTCCGGATCCCCAGCAAAAGCAGGTTGGTCATCGACAGCTGATGGTTCATACAAAAGTCGATGAGTCCTTTCGTCGGCTCCGGCTCTAAGATGTAATCCTTCACCGCTACAAACAACTGCTTGCGTTCGATATCCGCTGCCCGCAGTTTCGGATTTTTATGTTTCTTTCTGGCTTCTTCCAAAACGGAAGGCCCCTGAATATCCGAGTACAGCGGTTCTCCCAGCGCATCCAGCTGATCGTCCCAAAACTTTTTATCCTTTGCAAAACGCTTTTCGTTATTTGCCTTCTGCAGATCGTTTGTGAGTACGCTTTCAAAATCTGCCAGATCTGCAGGATACTCTGCACCGAACCGGTAATGGGTGTACAACGACATCAGATCGTTTACCATCACTACCAGACCGCAGCTGTCGATCAGACGGTGATCCATATGTACAAAGAAACCGTTGAATCCCTCCGGGAGTTTTACCATCACCACTTCGCACATCGGACGGTTGTCGCCATCCAGTGTCTGATAGGCCCAGTTCTGCATCACATCATCCGCCTCGGCAAGGCTCATACCGCTCATATCTTTCAGCGGAATATCTCTGGCATCATGTTTGATCAGATACTGCCGGATCTCGCCCTTCTCATCCGGCTTGGTAAAACGCAGCCGCATACAACCGTATCTTTGGATCTCCAACTGAATGCATTTTTTCAACAGTCCGAAATCCAGCGGTGCTTTTAACGATGCCACGATACTCACACCGGACACCTGCTGTGTCTTGTATTCCCGGATCCATTGATAATGCATATTCTGCGCTGCGGTCAGCGGATACTCTTTTCTCATTTGCTGCTGCTCCTTTCTTTCAGACGCGTGTCAGACAGGGGGACGGTTCTTGTTGTCTGACAATGAATCGTTTATCATTTGGATTTAAAATAATCCTGTCAGACAAAAGAACCGTCCCCTTGTCTGCCCCTGTCTGCTCGATAACGAGACATTAACACACAAAAAAAAAGAATGCCATACCCCCGAAGGGTTAATGAACATTCTTTTCAAAATTGACCGAAACATATCAAACAGTCTGTCGAAAAGTGTTTGATAACTCTCTATGCTCCGCTCTATGTTTGCGTCGGACACGCAGTTTTCGCCTGTGCTTCTCTGGTATATAACAGGACAACAGTGATCGTTCCGATCAATACGCTGAATGGATTCGCAAGGTAGATCGCATATTCCTTTACGACAGGGAAAAGAATATATGCACTGGTAACGCGTCCAAGGATATTCAGACCAAAGCTGACCAGCACTACCATCATATTCTTCATTCCGGTGGCTACCCCGATAAAACATCTGAAAGGAATCATAAAAAATATCATAACCATGATGGACATCATATAACAATATCCTTTTTCTATGATCATATCATTGTATTGATCCAGAAATAGGCCAATGAGAAACTTCCCCTTGCAGACTACCAATACAGAAAGCGCGATCCCCATCACACCGCATATTTTAATGGCGCTCTTCAAGCCTTCCTGCACTCTTTCCCATTTCCCGGCCCCGATGTTTTGCGCTGTGAAAACTGCAAGAGCCTCACCTATAGTGACTACCGGCATAGTAACAATGCCTTCTATCTTACCCGCTACCGTCACACCGGCTATCATCTCCGTGCCGCATTTATTGATCAGCGCAGTAATCGATACGACACCTATTGCCAATATCCCCTGTTGCAGCATAGCCGGCAGCGACACCTGTAATATTTCCCTGATCTTTGTGACAGACGGACCGGATACCGACCGGTTACCCTGTTTTTTGATCTCCCGCATGACAGCATCAGTTTTGAGAGCAAACAAAAGGATGATCGCCGGAATCATTTGTGAGATCACAGTTGCGAGAGCTGCCCCTGCCACTCCATAACCTGATATTCTTACAAACACCACATCCAATATCACATTCACCATTGTGCTGCCTGCCAAAGACAAAAACACGATCTTTGAGTTTCCGATCGACTGCATAATGGCACTTCCATAATTAAACACGAACAAAAAAGGATAACCCAATACAATGATCTTAAAATACAGAATCGAAGAATCCCATACTTCCTCCGGAACCTGTATAAACTTCAGTATGAGGTTCCCGCCGACAAGCCCCGTCAGAAGTGTGACCGCGATCCCAATGCCGATCAAAAGCTTCGCGCTTCGGATGCTTTTCAGATAACTGATATAATCTTTTCTCCCGTAATCTCCGGAGGAAATCACCGCGATGCCGGATTTTAATCCGATCATAACGGCGTTAAACAAAAAAATAATATTGGATACCGCACCCACAGAAGCAAGGGCACTCCTTCCCAAGTAGTGCCCCACAATAAAGATATCCACAATGTTATATAACTGCTGAATGATGTTTCCCGCCGTCAGCGGAAGAATAAACCATAGTAACGCAGCGGTTACATTTTCCTCTGTCATATCTCTCTTGATAGTTAACACCTACCCTTCCGATTCATTCAAGTAATCCACGATCAGCTTTGCCGGCAGCCTGAATACCTTTCTAAGAAGCTTCTTCCGATCTTCGTCCAATTCTTTCTTCTGAGAAAACTGTCCGACCGTTTTTGTATTCGCCATATCCGAAAAACTTCTGATCGATACAAAATCAATTCCCTTTGCTGTAGCCACCTGCGCGATCGCTGCAGATTCCATATCAAAGGCAATCGGATCATACTCATCTTTTATGTTTCTCCGTTTTTCTTCTTCGTAAAGAACAAAGTCACCGGTAGCTATCTTTCCGGCCTTACAGCTGATCCCACTTTGCCGGGCTACCCTCAAAAGTGAATCAACCAGTTCTTTCGCGGAAGGTGCAATGACGGGAGCATTTTCCGGCAAAAGTGTTTTCAGATCTACTTGAACATAATCGGTACCAATAGCAAGAGAACCTACATCCAGATCATCTGCCAATCCGCCGGCAACACCGATATTTACGATCAGATCCGGCTTGACTTCATTTATCGCATCTGCCGTTTGAAACGCTGCATTCACCTTGCCGACTCCAAGTACTCTGACATGAATACTCAGTGTACGATCCGCATTTATATAGTTGTTTTCATCAAGCTGTTTCCAGTTTTCCTGTTCATTGACATAATCGGAAATGTATTCGGTCTCCTGTGGCAGCGCACTTACTATTAATACACTTTTCATGAATGCTCCTCCGGCATTTTCTTTTTTTCAGATTGTCTATCTGTGCTTACGGGCATAAAGTAATCTTAACATCTATTTTTACACCTGAAAATTACGAAATATCTATCGTGAATATTAATCAAAATCTATCACTCCCGTTTTCTGTCTCCAAACAGGTTATCTGTATAATAAAAAAACTGCTATGCTCAGAGAACACGAAATTCTCTTCCCATGCAGCCTTTTTTCCTACTGATACAACTTTTTATTATGATGCATTCACGGATTCAAATTCAAATGTCCGCAAAAATCTCTTTGCCCGTTCGGTACGGGGTGATCCGAAGAAATTTTCCGGATCGGTATCTTCGATCACGGAACCGCCATCCAGAAAGATCACACGGTCTGCTACCGCTCTTGCAAATGCCATTTCATGAGTGACAATGAGCATCGTCTTGTCCTGCTTTGCAAGATCCATGATCACATCCAATACTTCCCTGACCATTTCCGGATCCAGGGCTGCAGTTACTTCATCAAACAAAAGTACTTCCGGATGCATGATCAATGCCCTAACGATGGCGACTCTCTGTTTCTGTCCACCGGATAGTTGTCTTGGATACTGCTTTGCTTTCGCCAATAAACCCACCCGTTCCAGCAACTGCTCTGCCTCTTTTTGCACTTCTTCTTTTTTTCTTTTCTGTACCTTTAGCGGGGCAAGCATCAGATTCTGCAGCACACTCAGATGCGGAAACAGGTCGTAACTCTGAAACACCATTCCGGTTTTTCCTTCTATACTTACCTTTCCGTCCTGTATCTCTTCCAGACCGTTGATGCATCGCAGAAGCGTACTCTTACCGCAGCCGGATGGCCCTACGACCACAACCACTTCCCCTTTTTTCAGGCTGAAACTGATATCCTCCAAAACGGTAAGGTCCTCATATTTCTTTGTAAGATGGTCCACCTTCAAAATCTCTTTTTCTTCCATTGTCTTATTTGCTCCCATCCCTAATTTTCCCAGCGTTTTTCCAGATATTTTGACAAACAGCTGATCGGCCAGCATGCCAGGAAATATAAGATAAAGATTGCTGCAAAAACACCAAATGCCGCATGCGGTGATGTTTTCCTGTTTGCTTCAATGATCTGCTGTCCCACCTTAAGCACTTCCACGATCCCGATCATCATGATCAGACTCGTGGTCTTGATCATTCGGGTGATCAGATTGATCGATAGCGGCAGGAGCCTTCGTATGATCTGCGGAATGATCACATAGCGATACGTCTGTACCCTTGAAAGACCAAGCGCCTTACTGCTCTCGTATTGGATGGCCGGAATACTGGTTAAACATCCTCTCACCAGATCGGCCATCTCCGCGGTCCCCCAAAAAGAAAACACGATAACGGAGGATACCTCTGCAGACAGATTGTGTCCCGTCATCTTGGTAAATCCGAAAAACACGATAAACAGCAGCACCATCTGAGGCATGATACGGACGATCTCAAGATAGATCCTGGAAACCGCATGGATCAACGGATTTTTCATCGTCATCAGCGTACCGATGATCAATCCGAGCAGAATGCTGATCACTACGGAGATCAGACTGATCCGTAAAGCAACTCCCAGTCCCGCCAACAGGCGTACCGGATTTTTCCCTTTTAGCAATACTTCAAATCCCATGCTTTCCATCCCCAAACATTTTGAATCTCATCTTTTTTTCAATCATGCTTCCCGCAAAGGATACCGGCAAAAGCATGATGATATAAAACACTACCAGCAGGAAAAGACTTTCCGTAGTGTTATAATACAGCCCGATCAGATCTTTCGCGGTAAACATCAGGTCCATCAGACTGATCGCCGAAAAGACACTGGTTTCCTTCAGCAGGAATATCACATTTGCAACGAGTGCCGGTATGCTGATCGAAAATGCCTGCGGAAGAATCACCGATAAAAAGGTCTGTGATCTGCTCATTCCCAGACTCACCGCGCTTTCCGTCTGTATCTTCGGCACAGCATCCAGTCCGCTCCGTATGCTCTCTGTCATATAACTTCCGCCCAGAAGCCCCAGTCCGACTGCACCGCAGACTTCTGCATTGATCTTAAACCCCAGTACCGGCAATCCGTAATAGATGAAAAAAAGCTGTACCAGTAACGGTGTGTTCCGGAACAATTCCACGTATGCTCTGGTCAAAGCAGAAAGTACCGGAAGCTTAAAGTATAATACAAATGCCCCTGCGATCCCCAGGATAAATGCAAGTACCACACCGACCCAACCGATCTTTAACGTCAGCAGAAAAGCCTTCACATATATCGGGATATAGGAATTGACTACCTCTGTATTCATATCTCCGTCCTATCGTTTCCTGTGATCGATACGCCTTGTAAAACCGGCTCCGATATGCTGAATGATCTGAAAGATGATGATCAGCAGAAGAACCGTTACTACCATGATCCCTGTCTGCCAGCGGTAATAACCGTATCTCACCGCAATGTCTCCCAGACCGCCGCCACCGACTGTTCCGGACATTGCAGAATATCCCAGCAGTATTCCTGTCGTGATCGTCAATCCGTTCAGCAGAGAAACTCTTGCTTCCACGAGCAACACCTTCCATATGATCTGTGCATTGCTGGCCCCCATAGCACGCGCTGCCTCGATCACTCCTGCATCTACCTCGTTAAGCGATGCCTCCACGACTCTTGCGATATAAGGTGCAGCACAGATCACGAGGGGAACGATGGTTGCGGAAGATCCGTAACTCTGTCCCACCACAAATCTTGTAAAGGGGATCAGAAGGATCAGCAGGATCAGAAAAGGTACACTCCTTATGATATTGCAGATAAAATCTCCGATCCCGTAGATCAGGGAATTCGGCTTCAATCCATTCTTCCCTGTTACATTCAAAACAATACCCAGCGGAAGTCCCACTACATATCCGAACAAGGTAGAGGCCAGTGTCATATACAAGGTATCTTTTATTCCCACAAGAAGCATCTCTATTACTTTTTCGTCAAACATCCTCGTCCACCTCCGTTACCGTCAAACCTCTTTCACGGATCCAGGTGATCATCTGATCCTGGATCTCTTCACCATCCGGCAGCCCCAGGATCATCTCACCTCTTGCTCTTCCGCCGATATTTTTGGTATCTGCTTTCAGTATGTTAACCGGTTTTCCGAAATGCAGGATCAGATTTGCCACTACCGGTTCGTATGAAGAATTGTCTTCAAAAACGATCCGGATCTTCCGATCGGCTTTCAGATCTTCTACCGGCAGGTATTCCTTCTTCTTTTCCAGGATGAGCTCCTTTGCCGCATCCGACTGCGGCGCCTCAAAGACTCTGTCTACCGGCCCCTCTTCCACCAGGAATCCGTTTTCGATGATCGCTACCTTTTTGCAGATCCTCGTTACCACGGACATCTGATGTGTAATGATCACGATCGTGATCCCGTATTTCTCATTGATCTCCTTCAGTAACTGAAGGATGGATTCCGTCGTCTGCGGATCCAGTGCGCTGGTGGCCTCATCACAAAGAAGGATCTTTGGATTGGTCGCCAATGCTCTGGCGATGGCGACACGCTGCTTCTGCCCGCCGGATAACTGGGAAGGATACGCCTTTTCCTTTTCTTCCAGATATACGGTTTTCAACAGCTCTCTTGCCCGTTCTCTTGCTTCCTTTTTCTTTTTTCCGGAGATCTCCAGAGGAAAGCAGACATTATCGATGACGTTTTTCTGCTCCAGCAGGTTAAATCCCTGAAAGATCATTCCGATCTCACTTCTCTTTTTCCGGAGTTCTCTGTCATTCAGATCCGCAAGATCCACACCGTCGATCAGAACCTGTCCTTCACTCGGCTGTTCCAGATAATTGATGGATCTTACCAAAGTGCTCTTTCCGGCTCCCGACATTCCGATGATACCGAAGATATCACCCTTCTCAACCGAAAGATTGATATGATCCAATGCGGTTACCGTACTGTCTTTTACTTTGAACTGTTTTGTAAGATTTTTTATTTCGATCTCGCTCATAGTCACCTCAGATATGATGTCGTTAAAAAAATATTCGGGAGAGCTTTGACCGCTCTCCCGAATACCACCAAGGAAGATTTATTCAAAGAATACTACGGCACCATCGTAAGTATCTTCTATGAATTTTTGAATATCTTCGGATCTTAAAACAGTAACCAGGGCGCGGATCTTATCCAGGTTTTCATTGCCTTCCTTTACGGCAATGATATTTACGTAGGTCTTTGCCGCAACCGAATCGCTGGCTTCATATGCGATCGAATCTTTTCCTACGGAATAGCCTGCTTCCAATGCATAGTTACCGTTCAATACTACATATTCCACTTCATTTACGACTCTGGCTACCTGTGCTGCTTCCAGCTCTACAAACTTCAGGTTATACGGATTTTCCACGATATCGTTTACGGTTGCTGTCAGGCCTGCTCCGTCCTTCAGGGTAAGCAGTCCGTTATCCTGCAGAAGCAATAAAGCTCTTGCTTCATTTGTTGTATCATTCGGAACTGCAACAGAATCTCCATCTGCTACATCTGCCAGAGAAGATTTCTTTCCGGGATATACGCCGAACGGTTCGTAGTGAATGCCGCCTGCGTTGACCAGATGGGTACCCTGCTCCTCATTAAAGCTGTCCAGATAAGGAACATGCTGGAAATAGTTCGCATCAAACTCACCGGATTCCACAACCAGATTCGGCTGTACATAATCATCAAACTCAACTACATCCAGGGTGTATCCGTAATCCTTAAGGATCTCTGCCGCTTGCTCCAGGATCTCGGCGTGCGGTGTAGCGGATGCGGCGATCTTGATGACCTCACCGTTACCAGGTACGATGTCAAGATCCCCGGTTGCTTCTGTTGCGGTGCTGGCTGCAGCTGCGACAGCTCCTGCTACCACTCCGCCTTCCACTACCAGCGTATCCTCATAGTCCTTACCATAAGTATCCAGAAGCGTTGCTTCATAGTCTGCATGGAAGAAATTCTCATCTCCCAGTGTCTTGATCTCATCGTTCAGCCAGTTCAGCAGTGTTTCGTTTCCTTTCGATACTGCCGGAGCGATCGTATCCTGGCTTCCCAGGGAAGGAATACCTACCACATAACCTGCATTTTCGATCGCGTATGCGATCACTTCGGTATTGTCATTTGCCCATGCTACGCCGGTTCCGTTTTCGAAAGAAGTCTTCGCAGTCGCATAAGTGTCAAACTTCTGCAGCTGGATGTCCGGATAATTCTTTTCCAGATAAGTCTCAGCCGTTGTTCCGGAGATAACGATCACCTGCTCATCCGCTTTGATCTGATCCAGACTTTCGATCACGTGATCCTCCGGGGATACCACACCAAGTGCAACATTCATATACGGAAGCGCAAAATCAACTTTCTGTGCTCTCTCCTCCGTTACCGTGAAGTTTGCAAGTACGATATCTACCTTTCCGGTCTCCAGATACTCTACTCTGCTGGCAGCTTCTGTAGATACATAATTGATATCCACTCCCAGATCCTGGCCGATGCGCTCTGCAAAGTAAACATCATATCCCTGATACTCACCGTTTTCATCAACATATCCAAACGGATTCTTATCGGAAAATACACCGATGTTTACCGTTCCGGATGCCTTGATCTCATCGAGTGTACGATAGATCTTGCTCTCGGTGCTCCCTGCATCATTCCCTGCATCATTCCCTGCAGCAGCGGTTACGCTTCCTGTGGTGCCGCATCCGGTCAGTGCTCCTACACTGAGACCCGTGGTCACGATACCGGCAACCAGTTTTGTTAACAGATTCTTTTTCATAATTTTCCTCCCTTTTTTGATCGACAGATTATCATCAGTTATTCTCGAAATGCTTCCGGGCAAAAGAAAAGCCCGGAAGCTTGCTCCCAGGCAATGGTCAGCATATCTCCGAAATGACGGATCATTTTCTGTGGGTGAACGACAAATGAGTCAAACACCCGACCATATCACTTGCCTGGGAGTTAAGCATTCGGCACATACAGCACATGCAAGCCATATTCATCATTTCGATATTTGCTCTCATCTCGTCGTCCTCCTTTCGATCAGATTTTTCCGTGTCACTTTGTGATCACTTCATATTTGAGTATAATACACACCTTTACCTAGTATGTCAATAGGTTTTATAATGTTTTTTCAAAATTTTTCAGTCGCCGACTTTTTTGATGTACAGCTCATAGGTTCCGTCGCCGTTATCCACAAGCTTTAATACTTCGTGACCTTCTTCCTTGATGCTTCTCGGAACATTCTGTACCGGTTCGCCGTCGTTTAAGTGCACCTGCAGGATCTGTCCCTCATCCAGTTCTTCCAAAGCTACCTTGGTCTTTACAAAAGTCACCGGACAATTGACATCGGTAATGTCCACTTTGTCATCTACTTCAAAATCAATCTCTGCCATTTTATTTCTCCTCCTGTATGATCAGTTCTTCTTTTCGTACGGTCTTTTCCCCATCCACGCTCTCGACATGGAATGCATTCAATACCGGATTGCCTTCCTCCTGAAGCGAAAGGATCAGATAACTGGCATTGCTGTCATTTGCCAGTCGCTTATCTTCTTCCGAAGGACGGGAGGGTGACTCCGGATGGGAATGCCAGTTGCCCAACGGCTTTAATCCGTTCGCGCGTATATCTTTGATCGTGGCAAGCTGATCCTTCGGATCGATGGTGAAATGTTCGTTGGTGTGGTCGATATTGGTAAGAATATAGACCTTTCGGATCTCACGAACACCGTCTTCGTTATCCACTCCCGCGATCAGACCGCATGCCTCTTCCGGCCGAACGGAAAGGGCATGCTCATAAATTCTGTCAAAGTCCGATTTGTTGATCGTAATTTTCATGATGTGTCCTCTTATTTGTGCATATCACATGCTACCTGCTCGTAGTCGATGAGCTCCGTGATGGTCGGCTCATCCGAACATACGGCGCATCCCTTGCCTCTGGGCGGCAGCTTAATCTTGTGGAATTCCATCTTCAGCGCATCATAGGTAAGCAGATATCCTACCAGCAATTCGCCGGTACCGGTGATATACTTTACTGCCTCCATCGCCTGCAGGGAACCGATCACACCACCCATAGCGCCGATCACGCCGGCCTGCTTGCAGGTGGGAACCGCATCCTTTGGCGGCGGATTCTTAAAGATACAACGATAGCAGGGACCTTCCCCCGGGATGATCGTTGTCAGCTGTCCTTTGAACCGAATGATACCTGCATGGGAAAGCGGCTTCTTTGCCATCACGCATGCATCATTGATCAGAAACTTCGCCGGGAAGTTGTCCGTACCATCCAGGATGAAATCATAGTCCTTGATAAGATCCAGGATATTTGCACTGCTGACAAAATCATAATAGGTATTGACCGTCACATCGGGATTGATGGCACGCATCGTCTCCGCTGCGGATTCCACCTTTTTCTTTCCGATGTCATTGGTCGTATGGATCACCTGTCTCTGCAGGTTGGAAAGATCGACCACATCGGCATCCACGATACCGATGGTACCCACACCTGCTGCTGCCAGATACAACGCTGCCGGTGCACCCAGTCCGCCGGCGCCGATGATCAGAACTTTTGCATTTAACAGTTTCTTCTGACCTTTGGCACCGATCTCTTTTAAAATGATGTGTCTGGAATAACGCTCCAGCTGTTCATTCGTAAATGCCATTAAAACGCGCCTCCTCCCATGAAGTAAAGGAACTCGATCTCATCGCCTTCCTTGATTACGGTATCCGCAAATGCCCCGGATTCAACAAACTCTTCATTGATGGAAACCGTTACATACTGCGGAGTTTCTACATTTTCCTGCTCGATCAGTGCTGCAACGGTGATACCGTCTGCCACTTCCTTCTTTTCTCCTGCTACTGTGATCTTCATTGTTTTTTCCTCCATTTTTGTTTACTTATATCATATAGTACCATTCATCGGATTGACCTACTTCTTCCGTATGACGGTCTTTTCCGTTTGTGCGGTACTCCATTTCCACACTCTTCATGCTCACGATCGTGTTCGCATCGATCGATTTGGTAATAAAAGTATTGCCGCCGATCACGGTGTTTTCTCCGATCACCGTATCGCCCCCGAGTATGGAAGCGCCGGCATAGATCGTTACATTATCACAGATGGTCGGATGCCTCTTCTTGCCGGAGAGTTTCTGTCCGCCTCTGGTCGAGAGCGCACCCAGCGTCACTCCCTGATAGATCTTTACATTCTTTCCGATCACGGTGGTCTCACCGATCACTATGCCGGTTCCGTGATCGATAAAAAAGTATTTGTCGATCTCTGCCCCCGGATGGATATCGATCCCGGTCTCGGAATGCGCATATTCTGTCATCAATCTGGGAAGTACCGGTATCTGCAGTTTATACAGTTCGTGTGCGATGCGGTAAACCGTGATCGCCACCAGTCCCGGATACGCCAGTATGATCTCTTCCAGACAGCCTGCTGCCGGATCTCCGTCATAAGCTGCCAGCAAGTCCGACTCGATATATTCCCGGATCACAGGGATCCTTTCGAAGAACAGTTTACATACTCGATAACTTTCTTCTTCACGGTCTTTTGCCGTCATCGTTCCTCGTCTGGTGCAAAAATCCAGCGCCAGTGTCACCTGCTTGTTCAAATGATAAAAGATATCCTCTACGGTCACGGCAAAGGTATTTTTCGGATTATATATTTTAACGGACCGGTCACGGTAATATCCCGGATAGATCACACGGAACAGATCTCTTACCAGTTCCCGGACTTCGGATTTGTCAGGTTTGTTATAGATGCTGATCGCATCGATGTTCTTCTTCCCATCCAGATCTGCATAGACATCCCGGACGATCCTGTCAATCTCATCTTCTTTGATTATATTTCCCATTTTCGCCCCTTTCTGCTGCAGTGATCTTTTTCCCCTGCAACAGTATCCTGTCGGAAAACATACCGTAAGAAACACCGGATGTTTCCCGACAGTCTGTCAATTTAAGCAAATGTTTTTAATACTTTCACCATCGCGTCAATATCGTCCGGTGAATTGTAAAGTGCGATCGTCGGACGAACCGAACCCTCGTAACCGAATCTCCGCAGTACCGGCTGCGCACAGTGATGTCCCGTACGAACTGCGATACCGTAAGAATCCAGTCGTGCACCGACTTCATCATCGGAATATCCGTCCAAATGGAAGGAAAGCGCCGAGGATTTGTTCAATGCCGTACCGATCAGATGCAATCCCTTTACGGTCTTCATCTCTTTCATCGCATAGGTCAGCAGTTCATGCTCCCAACGATAAATGCAGGGCATACCGATGTCGGAAAGATATTTCAATGCTGCACCCAATCCTACCGCATCCGCAATGCTGCCCGTACCCGCTTCAAATTTGTTCGGGATCGGATTGTAGATCGTTCTCTCAAAGGTCACATCCGCGATCATATTGCCGCCGCCGTGATACGGTCTGGCTGCTTCCAGCAATTCACGCTTTCCGTAGACCACACCGATACCGGTCGGTGCAAAGATCTTATGACCGGAAAAGACGAAGAAATCTACATCCAGCGCCGATACGCTGACCGGAATATGTGCAACCGACTGCGCACCATCGACCAAAATCCTTACCCCATGGCGATGTGCGATCGCAGTAAGCTCTGCCACCGGCGTTACCGTACCGAGCACATTTGATACGTGCGTTACCGCAACAAATTTGGTACGCTTTGTAAACAGTTTCTCATACTCATGCAGGATCAGCTGTCCGGTCTCATCACAGGGGATCACTTTGATCACTGCTCCGGTCTCTTCTGCGATCAGCTGCCAGGGTACGATATTTGCATGATGCTCCAGAATGGAAACGATGATCTCATCTCCCGGTGTAAGCGTCGGTTTTACATACGCATTTGCAACGAGATTGATCGCCTCGGTCGTACCTCTGACAAAAATGATCTCGTCACGGGACGGTGCACCGATAAAATCTTTTACCGTGTCACGCGCATCTTCATACGCATCCGTCGAACGCGCAGCCAGCGTATGCGCCCCTCTGTGCACATTGGAGTTTTCATGCTCGTAATAATATTTCAGGCGATCGATGACCACCTGCGGTCTCTGTGTTGTTGCGCCGTTATCCAGCCATACCAGCGGATTTCCGTTGATCTTCTCCGAAAGGATCGGGAAGTCACTGCGGATCTGTGCCAGCGTTTTGGATCCGATACGGATGGACTCGTCTCTTGAAGAGTACGGTGCATCCTTCTCTTCCTTCCTGTCTACGTTGTCTCCGTTTAAAGAAGTCGGTGCATCAATGGTCCGCCCACGCTCTGCAGCCTGTGTCTGTGACAGTACCACCGGTGCATATGCGGTATTGCTGTTCGTTTCCGCCACTGCAGGAATATCACTGTTCGCAGAGATAAATTCCGCTTCCGGTGCACTTGCACCTTCCACATCCTTAAGCCACGGATCGGCAGAGCCTCCGCCATACGCGAAGGGATGCTCCCAGTCGAATTCCGGAATATCGATCCCGGGCGTACTGCTGCCGGCATTCTGTACGGCTCCGCTTTCCGGAATGCTTCCGTAATTCTGCACCGAATTGTTTTGCGGCAAACCGAAACCACCACTCGGAACCTCTCCCAAAGGAGCAGTGCCGTAACCCTGAACCAGATCATTTGCATTCACTTCCGGCACTGCAGGTTCGGATACTTCCTGCTGCGATACACCATATACACTTTCTGTTAAATCTGGAAACCACGCATTCGCCAACACGTCAAGTTCCGCTGCTGAGGGAACTCCGGCAAGTTGCTCAATCGTAGTCATAGTATTCACCTACCTCCACGTCTTCCAAAACTGCGATAGCGTCATCTGCAAGAATAGCTGCCGAGCAGTACAAAGACAAAAGATAAGATGCAACTCCCTTATCATCGATACCACGGAATCTTACGGACAAACCTCTGGAATGTTCATTCTTAAGACCTGCCTGGAACAGACCGATCACACCTCTCTTTGCTTCACCGGTACGGATCAGCAGGATGTTGGTCTTACCGTTCTGGGACTTCGGATTCTTCAGACCGTCTACAAGAAGCTTGTCGGTCGGAACAATGGGAATACCTCTCCAGGTAAGGAAATTGCCGCCTGCAATGTTAACAACTACAGGGGGAACGCCTCTCTTTGTGCACTCTCTTTCAAATGCAGCGATCGCACGGGGATGTGCCAGGAAGAACGACGGCTCTTTCCAAACCTTGGTGATCAGCTCATCCAGATCATCCGGTGTCGGTGCGCCGTTTCTCGTCTGAATTCTCTGGGAATCCGCAATGTTCTTGAGCAGACCGTAATCATCGTTGTTGATCAGCTGGCTTTCCTGACGCTCTCTTAAGGATTCGATCGCCAGACCGAGCTGCTCCTGAACCTGATCGTACGGCGCGCTGTAAACATCTTCTACAGCGGTATTTACATTGATGATGGTAGAGATGGAATTCAGCACATACTCACGCGGCTGTGTCTCGTACTCGATATATCCCTGCGGGATGATATCCGTCTTCTTGGTCTGGCTGCACAGTACATCCAGCGGGGTCTCACCTTCCACTACCTTGTTTACACGGAACAGACCGGTCTCCAGTCCCTTGAACTCCAAAAATTTCGTAAGCCACTTCGGTGTCAGAGCTCCATACTGCGGTTTTGTCTTTGTGACATTGGCCAGATTATAGGCCGCTTTTGCGCTTAATGCATTGATGCCTTCTGTCTTTTCGGTTTCTTTTGCCATTGTTTCGTTTCCTCCTACTGGTAAAAAATGTTTATATGATAAAGCCACTGCGACTTTATTTCACTATTACAACCATGCTCCTTCGTGCGAGAACATGATGTCCTTCATTGCGTCGATACCGCCTTTTAAGTTGTACATCGGGCCCTTGTATCCGGCTTCTCTCAGCGTATTGATCGCCAACACACTTCGCATTCCCTGCTTGCAGACAAAGATCGTATCGATCTCGGGATCCAGCTCGTTCTGTCGTCTGGCCAGCTGTCCGATCGGGATCACCAGCGCATTCGGGAATTTCTGTATCGCCCTCTCGTGCGGTTCGCGTACATCCACGATCGTCATCGCATCCCCGTTCTCGATCCTCTTTGCCAGTTCTTCCGGCGTGAAGCCTTCGATCGGGATCTCTTCCTCCTTCTGCTTGAGTCCGCAGAAATCATCGTAATCGAAATCCTGCACGCCCTTGATGGTCGGATGCGCTCCGCAAAGCGGGCATTCCTTATCCTTCTTTACATCCAGGATCCTAAAACGCAGATACAGACTGTCTACCGTAAGCACCTTTCCGGCCAGATGATCACCGATGCCGATGATCAGTTTCAATGCTTCATTTGCCTGTATGCTTCCGATGATGCCGGGAAGCGGGCTGATGGCTCCTCCTTCCGCACATGTCGGCACCAGTCCGGATGGCGGCGGTGCCGGGAAAAAGCAGCGCAGGCATGGACCGTCTTTGTAATTAAAGATTCCCACCTGTCCTTCAAACTGGTAGATCGCGCCGAATACCACCGGTATATCGCACAATTCGCAGGCATCGTTGATCAGATATCTCGCCTTGTAATTGTCGGTGCAGTCGATCACCAGATCGTAACCATCTATAATATCTACAATATTCTCGGCCTCAAGCTTTGTATTCTCGGCTTCGAAATTTATATTCCTGTTTATGTTCCTTACAATATCCTTAGCGGATGCCACCTTCGGCCGGTTCAGATCCCTGGTCGTGTGGATCACCTGACTTTGCAGATTTTCCAGCGACACATCATCAAAATCCACCACCTTGATGGTACCTACACCTGCTGCCGCAAGATACTGGATCACAGCCGATCCCAATGCACCGGCACCTGCGATCACCACTCTGGCAGCCTTGATACGCTTCTGTCCTTTGACTCCGATATCCCGGAGCATCAGATGCCGTCCGAAGCGTTCGATCTCTTTATCATCAAACGAAACTGTTTTTCTTCTTTCCTCGGGAATGATGCTGTCGTTTTCCGGTGCACCTCCCGCGATCGCCGGAAGCAGTAATACTTCCGAATCTTTCGATAGAACCGTATCCCATTTGTCTTCTGCGGTTCTGTTTTCCTCCCCCGCATAAATGCGGATAAAACTTCTCAGTTTTCCGTTTTCATCAAACAAAACTTTTTCCGATTCCGGATACTCATCCTTCAGCCAGTTCAGGATCTCCCGGATACTTGTGGCTGCTGTCTCCAATCGCGCGTTTTTACCAAAGAAGTTCCGCAGCGTCGCCGAAATATAAACATTCAACTTTCTGTTCCTCCCCTTACTTTTATATGTTTTCGGATCTATATCCGTAACACTACTTCCATGATCTCTTTTTCTTTTTTATATCCCCGGATCTCTGTCACCCTGCCGCCGCTCAGCGATACAATGATATACAGCATTCCCGGGATCATATATTGTTCATCCGTCTGCGAAAGCACTGCCCTCCGGTCCGGATGAGTATGAAAAAAACCGATGATCTGCCGGCCTTCCCGCTCAGCTTCCTGTTCTGTCCGGAACAGGTCAAGCGGATCGATATGGAAACGATCCCCGTTTTCCTTATCTTCTGCCGTATTCTTCATTGCCTTTATGAAGTCCACCCGATGGGGATCTTCCCCGGAAAACAGGACACCGCAGCCTTCTTCCGGATAGGCGCGTATGGCTTCCTCACAGATCTGTGTATATGCACCACCTGCTATCCCGATCTCGCGGATCATAACTCTGCTCCTGTTTCGGCAGCGGCAATCGCCTCCGTAAAATCGCGGATCAGATCCTCTGCATCCTCGATCCCCACACTTACGCGGATGGTATCATCGAATACGCCGGCAGCTTCTCTTTCCTCCGCAGCTTCGTGTATATATAGAGTAGATGCCGGATGGATCACCAGCGTTCGGATGTCTCCGATGTTGCTTGCGATCAGTGCATATTTCAGTGCATTCACGATACGGAACGCTTTTTCTTTCGATCCTGTGCGGAAGGTCAGGATCCCGCCTCCGTATCCGTTCAACTCTTTATCCACATATTGGTGATACGGATGGGTTTCCAGCGTCAGGTAATTTACTTCGATGCCGGGCAATTCCGCCAGTGCTTTTGCCAGGCGGTCTGCATTCTTGCAGATCTTCTCCATCCGAAGCCCCAGGGTATCCAGACCGATATAACTTAAGAAAGCATTCATAGGGGCCATACAGCCTCCCGTATTTTCCCAGATGTCTGTCCGCAGTCTTACGGAAAGAGCCCGTTTTCCGTATTTCTTAAACTCGCGTAATGCGGCATGCTTTTCAAAGTCCCAGGCAAACTTCCCTCCGTCTACGATCACACCGCCGATGGAATTGCCACCGCCGTTGATATATTTCGAAGTGGAATGTATGACTACATCCGCCCCCAGGGAAAGGGGATTGGCTACATAAGGTGTAGCCGTCGTGGAATCCACAAACAGCGGTATCCCTGCTTCGTGTGCAACTGCCGCAAGTGCCGGTATATCCAGCACCTGCAGAGACGGATTGGAAATAAACTCACCAAAGATCACTCTGGTCTTTTCATTGATCCGCTCGCGGCATGCTTCTGCCGTCAGTTCCCTTACAAACACTGTATGGATCCCCAGTTTTTCCAGGTCGTGGAACAGATCGATCGATCCACCGTACAAACGACTCGCTGCTATGATCTCATCGCCGCTGTTACAGACAGCCAGCAATGCATTGGTAATAGCAGACATTCCGCTGCTGCAACAGACTGCGCCGACACCGCCTTCCAGTTCGTTGATCCTCTGCTCCAAGGCGGTCAGTGTCGGATTACCGATGCGGGAATAGGCATATCCCATACTCTTATGCTGGAATACACTCTCCAGTTCTTCCATACTCCCATAACGAAAAGCCGTTACCTGAGCGATCGGAGGAAGTATCTCCCTTCCCGGATTGACGGGTATCGCTCCTCCATGTAGTAATCTTGTATTGAATTCCATATATCGGCTCCTCTGTTTACTGTTGCATTCATGCTTCGTCTAATGCATACTAGGTTAATAGGTATTTTGGGTAAAAAAATAAATTTCCGTATTTCTCTATGCTTTTTTCGTCTCCCGTATAAAAAACCCGGAGGCTATCAGTTTCTGAGGCTCCCGGGCAAGTAGTGTTTCAATATAGTCTGTGTGTCAGATCAGTCATTTATGAACGGTATACGATCACAATCCAACACTCCCGACAAAAAAACTGCCCGGTAGTCCTGCATTCGACACCACATATCCTTGTTGAAATTGACTGCTGCGTTTTTCATCTTTTTCCCCACCAAAAATTATAAACATTAATACATTATCATTATTTGCCTACTGTGTCAATGCCACTTTGATCATAATTTTTGATCCACAGTGATAATTTTTGTTTATAGTTCTCTGCAGAACATCATGTCGGAAAAATCATATTTCGTTCAAAATGACTGTTTTCTTTTCCGCTGCAAAATCCAGGATCTTAACGGAACGAATCCGAACCCTGAAGATTACATTTTTTTGCGGATCATATTGGATCTGCGGTCTGCGGATCCGGATCCGTTCCGATGCTTTTCCTGCTTCTTCCGCATTTAATAAAACCGCATTTCCGTATACCGTGATATTCTTCGGAACCGTCTGTCCCTCATGCTGAAAAAGCAGGGCTACATGATCGTTGTTTTCAATCTCCTTCACCTTGTTACTGTCTGCAACCGTCTGGAACAGGATATCCTTGTCCTCGATCGTGTAACCTCCGATATGCCGGATCTGCGGATTTCCCGCTTCATCCACCGTTGCCAGTACAAGACTTTTATTTTCATATATATAATCCCTGATCGTATTCCAGTCTGCCATAATTTTTCTCCTTTCTCACACAGCTACACTGTCCTTATCACGCTTTTCTTCTGTTACAATTTCCTCTTCTCCGCGTTCCTTAAAAGCTCGCACCTGCCCGCGTCTTTCATGCTCTTTTCTCGATGCACTGATCGCTTTTTCCAGTTTTTCCGTCGTAGACTTCACAAAGTCACCGATCCTCTTGTTGTTCACATCACGTGGATACAGATACGGAACCGGGATCGTTTCGACGATCGTCGCATCCGGTGCCACGGAAAAGATACTGATGTTTTCTCCCAGATATACCGCCTCGGAGATATCATGCGTAACAAACAGGATTGTCTTGCCCGTTTTTTTCCAGATACTGATCAGCTCATCCTGCAGCGTCCGTCTGGTCTGCGCATCCAGCGCGCCAAAGGGTTCGTCCATGATCAGTACTTCCGGATTGGCTGCGATGCTTCTTGCAATCTGCACTCTCTGTTTCATTCCTCCGGACAGTTCATCCGGATATTTCTTCTCATGACCTTTCAAGCCTACCAGTGTGATCGCATCCAGGGCCGTTTTCCTTCTCTCTTCTTTTTTTATCCCCTTCATCTTCAGACCGTATTCCACATTTTTCTGAACCGTAAGCCAGGGAAAGATCGCGAGATCGGCATTCTGAAATACCACACCTCTTTCTGCGCCGGGTCCTTTGATCTCTTTTCCGTCCAGCTGTACCGATCCGGATGTTTTATCCAAAAATCCTGCTACGATATTGAGCAGTGTAGTCTTACCGCATCCGCTGGCTCCGAGAAAGATATGAAATTCCCCTTCTTTGATCGCAAGGTTCACATCCTTCAGAACATAATCCGTTTCATGCCCCACAAAATTATCATGCGCATAGTTTCCTTTTGTAAATAACAGCGCTTTGTTACCCACATCATATCTCTTGGAAACATGTTCTATACTGATTTTTGTTTTTTCACTCATACCTGCCTCCTTATCCCGTAACACCGTAATGCTTCAGCGATTTCTTTGCGATAAACCGAAGTGACTTATCTGCAAAGAATCCAAGTACTCCGAGAGTTACGATACCTACAAAGATCCAGTCCGTTCTGTAGTACAGTCTGGATGTATAAACCAGATATCCCAGACCGCTGTTTGCAGCCAGCATCTCTGCACCTACGATCGAAATGATCGCGGTGCTCAGTCCGAGTCTTGCTCCGGTCAAAATGTTCGGAACCGCGCCGGGAACCGTAACAGTCACAAAGGACTGAAACTTGTTTGCACCGAGAGATTCCGCCGCCTGATATTTCACCGGATTGATCGCTTTTACACCTGCCACCGTATTTATGATGATGGGAAATATGGAAGCATAGGTGATCAATATCAATTTTGATTCTTCTCCAACACCAAACCACATCAGAAACAATGTCAGAAATCCGATCGCCGGTACAAAACGGAAGAAGTTGATAAACGGTTCGATAAACCAGTTTACAAATTTGAAACGTCCGATCAGTAATCCCAGCGGGATACCGATCAGTAAAGCCCTGCTCCATCCCAACAGAACACGCCAGACGCTGATACTGATATCCTCGCGGAGTTTACCGCTTAACACGATCTCCCGAAACCCCCGATAGGTTTCGATCGGGCTTGGGAAAAAGGAATCCGTATAAAACAGGGAAACGATACCCCAGACTCCAAACAGAACTACCCATGAGATCAGACCGCTCTTGATCACTTTCGTTGTTAATCCCTTCATGTAACCACCTCCTATTTTGCCTGCCAGGTCACCTTTTCCGGATCTACCAGAGAAAGCGCATCGGTATTGATAAATCCGGTAAAATCATAATCGGTAGGAAAATTACCGTTGTTATAGCACCATTTTTCCACACTGAGCAGATCCTCATATGCTTCCTGCGGGAAAGTGTACACAAGATTTACTGCATTCCATCCGGAAATGACCAGATCCTTTTTCAGTCCCAGATCGGTTTCCACCCATCCGGCGAATTCATCCAGATTCTCCTCAATATACGCAAATGCTTCCTCGCTGACCGCCAGATATTTGGCAACTTCGGCTTTATGCTCATCCAGATAGGATTGGTTGGCAACCAAAAACGTATACATAGTCGCATTTACATCACCAATGCTTAAGAGCGGAGTCCAACCGGCTTCCTCGAATTTCGGCGCCACCTGTACATTTGCCCAATAACTGTCTGCACCGTTTGAAGCAGCTAATGCAAGAGCTTCCTGCGCACTGGAAACATTTACGATATTTACTTTTGACTTATCTACATCATAGATCTCAAACAATTTTCCGTAATCATATTCAACAACCACACCGGCCATGGAGATCGCCGTTGCCCCTTCCAGATCCTTGGGCTCTTTGATCGTTTCCGGATTTACATATAAATAATTATTATTCGTTTTATTGATCATCGCAAACGCTCGGAGCTCTGTATCTTTCAAGGTATTTCCGATGCGATTTACTCCGGCATAATCCGCAAACAGGCCGACATCCAGCTGTCCTGTGGTAATTGCATCGATCGTATTGATCCCGGCAGCGAATTCTGTTGTCTGCAGATCGATCCCACGATCTTTTAAAAAGGATGTGTGATCATCCAGTATTTTCAGATACTGGTTACCGTCACCAGAGTTTACTCCGACACGGATCGTAAACGGCCCGACATTATCGAGACTGAAATTCTCTGCCGTTATTTCTTCCTTATCTGCTGCGTTTGCCTCTATTACTGCCGGCGTACCGGAAGATGCCACCGGCGCCTGTGCATTTCCGCATCCTGTTGTGAAAAGTGCAAATATAGCCGCTGTACCGCCTGCCAAAATCTTTTTTGTTATGCTCTGTTTCATAGTTTTTCCTCCTTTTTTGAAAGCGTCTCCTGTCCGAAAACAGGAGACGGTTTATATTTTATGCTGTCTTTTTCTCTGCTGCACCTGACCGGTTTTCTTCTTCGACAAAATGTACTCTGTCCGCTTCATGTTTCGGAATATTCAGATGATCACCATCCAGATCGTAGAAATAATCAAAGATGGAATTCTCTACATTTGCCGATTTATACAGATCATAGTGTGTCAGCCCGTTCTTCTTAAGCAGCGTGTAGGTTTTCTGATACAGATCCAGATACCATTCCGGTGTCGGTGCTCTGTGTCCCTCCAGTGCAGAACCGGGATTCGGGATCCAGTGAAGCGGAATTGCCACAACACCCAGTTCTGTCAGATACTCGATACCTTCCAGAAGCGTCGACTTCGGCTCGATACCCGCTACAAAGAAGGATCGTACATTTCCTTTTCCGAATACCTCTACTTCTTTTTTCAAAGCATTGATCCAGTTTTGGCGTCCGCCGCAGATCTGATCTTTTCCCGGACAGATCGTCTTAAAGAAATTTTCATCCCAGACTTCCAAATTCGTTGAGATCGCACGATATCCCGCTTCTTTATATTTTTCGATCACCGTCAGATCGCTGGGTGCGCCTACACAGGCCGTTCCGCCGAAATCTTCCAGACCGGTTTCATCACGGATCGCTTCGGCAACATCGATGTAGTATTCCACTTCACGGCGTTCCGGGACAAACCCGCCGGTAATCGTGATGGATTCGTATCCCTCTTCTCTCGCTTTCGCATAGGTTTCCGCGATCTGTCTGGGTGTCTTCCAGGAAATCCCCTGCAGATCCGCGAACCGGCTCTTGGTCGCATTGATGTTACAGAACTTGCAATCCAGACCTTTATCCTTCAGCGCACATTCATTGCTGTATGCAACCGAAACTTTCGTTTTTCCGATCTCATTGGCAATGGTCTTCATATTGACACCGTCGGATGTTTTATGATTGTAAAATGCCGGTTTTTCAACAAAGGTCACTTCATCGATCTTTTCATCTCCATTCAGCAGATAGTACTTACCGTTTTCATGGACTACGGAAAATCTGGAATCGTGTTTATACGGAAATCCCAAACGGAAATTGCTGGACAAACGAATGGATGTCGGCAGCTTTGTCTTAACATAGGTCTCATGGTTCATATCAAAGCAGGTACGCATCTGTTCCTGCACTTTGTTTTCAAAATCCAGCGTTGCGATTACATCCGGGCTGATAAAGATTCCTTCGTTTGCGATTGTGTTACTAAGGTCAATTTCTTTGAATAACTCCTCTTTTGTGATTGCTCTTGCCATAATTTTCCTCCTTTTTCTCCCTTTACATAGGATAACAATTGTTTTCTTTTTTCTGCTTCATATTGATTGACAACAGTTATATATTCTTCCATAAAGCTGATCGTTCCTCGTATCCCCGCATCTGCTTTATTCAGAATCAATTTTTCAAATACCGGATAGGATGTTTCTACGACCGGAATCTCCAGCCGGTTTGCGATCCTCTTCTCCAGAGAGCTTCCGAAGATCACTTCCGGTTTTTCGGATCTTATGATATCCTCGATCTTTTTCTGATCTGATGTGATATATATGCTGTCGGTGATCTCTTTCAGTAATTCCTGATTGTCCGTAACATGTTCTTCATCGGTTTTCAATGCATCGGTAAGGATAACCGCTTTGATCTCTTTTCCCAAAAAATCATTTAAGAATCGTCCGAGCCGGATGACCTGTTCCTCATCACCGACCAGTACCGCCGTTTGGGAATTATCATATTCGATGAGATCCTCTCTGGCCCTGAGCAGGAGATCGTTTTCATAGACTTCTTCGTTTCCGAAAAAGCTCTTGATCCTTTCTTCATCGATATGGATCGTTTCTGCAACCGCCGTTGCAAGATCCAAAACCTGCTCTGTTCCCAACGGAAGCGACGGTCTTTGCAGGATCGGTATTTCATACCACTCTTCCAGGATACGCGCCGGCAATTCTCCCCATCTGGAAAAGTTGATGGTCAAAGCTGCATTTTTCGCATTGATCAGATCTCTGACTCCGCCATAAGGTCCGAAGAAAACATTTACCTTTAATCCGATACCCTCCAGAATTCTTTTGATCTCTTCCAGATTGCCCTGCCAGTACGGATCTTTTCCCGGAATGATCCCTAAAATATTTACCAGATATGGATCCGTCTTTTTTTCCGAAGGTTTTACTCCGTCGATCGTCCGAAAGATATCTGCCATCACATGTTCATATCCGTAATATGGTCCGCCGTTAAATCCGGCAACCAGTGTATCTAATACCGGTTCTCCCTGTTCTACGATCTCCCGCGTCATCGCATCCACATCATCTCCTACCATTGCGGATTCGCAGCTGTTTAAGATCACATACAGGTCTCCTTTTACCACCTTGATCGTGTTTTTGATCTGCTCTCGAAGTCTTGATGCTCCTCCGAAGATCACATGCCGTTCCTGTATTGCCGTCCCGGGTATCGATAATCCGGAATAAGAACTATTCCCTCCGGATGTACCTTTATTTGCAAGATAATGGATCACTCCGCATCCTGCATTTGCGTGGATCACCGGAACAACACCTTTGATCTCCTGCACCGTCTGCAAAGCACCATGGAGAGCACATCCGTTTCTCGGTTCTTTGATCACTTCTGACATATCAGCTCACCTCCTGCTTTACATACCAGTTACCGCTCTTCGTTTTCCAGCCGGTCTTGTAATTACTGTTTGATTGCAGCTTACCTTTTCGTCTGAATGCTCTCAGAAAAGAATCATGCAGCGATTGCACACCTTCAAATCCATAGGTCACCCGATTCACGGTTGACACAACAACGGCTCCTTCATCGACTGCAAAAGCATTTCCCGGATACTGGCTTATGTAGAAATCTGCCTTCTGTTTCGCTATGGCGTTTACTTTTTCAAAATACTGCCCGTTACCGATCACCACCGGTGTATTTCTCGGCAGAAAGTCCAGCTTCTGCAGATTTTTTCTGTTTTCCAGATCTACAAACGGCGCACCGAATCCGACGATCTCTGCTCCCAGATTTTTGAGGAACCTGGTGTAAGACGGTATTTTGGAAAGTGATGCATCCACAAACACCTTTTGCCCTTCCAACAGATCTTTTTTGATCCCTTTTGCAAGTTCTTCTTCGACTTCCTCGATATAGCTTTCCGCCTTTTCTCCGATATTCAGAAAATCAGCCAGTTTCAATATGAAGTTTTTGGTACCCCGATAGCCGATCGGCGGTTCACTCAGGATATAGGGAATGTTGTATACTTCCTCCAGCTCCTTTGCCAGATATTCCCCTTCTTCCGGATTTAACACTACCGTTGCCTTTGCCCGAGATATGGAACGGATCTCGTCGATCTCTGAAAATCTCGGAATCACACGATAACTGATCTCCAATGCATTCAGTATTTTTACAACAGCAGCAATATCCTCTACATTCTCCGAAAAGGAGATCACATTGATAAAATCTTCTTTCTCCTCGGCCTCTTTATCCACAAGATATTTCAGCAGACTGTGTGTCACGATATCGTAACCGCTCACCGGATTCTTTGATTTGAATCCGTCCGTATATATACTGATGACCGGTATATGCAGCTCCTCTTCCAGTTCCAGTATGACCGAATTGATATCATCGTTATTGATCGCGACTACCGGTGTTCCGATGATGAAAATCGCTTTGGGATGTTTTTCTTCAAACGCCCGCAAAACCGCTTCTCTTAATTTTTCCTCTCCACCCAGTATCGTATCCCGTTCTACCAGATTGGTTCCGTACCATGTATAATTTTCATCTGTTTCCGCCAGTCCTATCCCGGCACAGCCGATCGAGCCGTTCACAATGATCTCCGCGTCCTCGATCTTTGACAAAACATCAAATGCATATATGATCTCATCCGCATGAATCTGCGAAAACGTGCGTATCCTCTGCCGGATATCCGTACCGGATACTTCGTCGATCAGCGCTTCCAGGGTACCGTTAAAATGGCTGAGAGAGCTTAGTCGTTTTTCTCTGGTAAGTGCCCTTCGATCTTCCAAAAAACTCATTTTCTCATCTCCCCTTACTCTAAATTGCTTCTGCAACACTTACTACGCCATTTTCGATATCATAAATCCTGTCTCCCCAGTCTCTGGCCCATTCTTTCAATTCTGCAGCTCCCAAAGGATTCGGAACTACCAGATCTTCATTTCCTGCAATATACTTTGCCAGATTCCGGTAGATATCCGCCTGCGCACTCTTCGGTTTTGCCTCGATCACCGTCTTTCCGTACAACTCACTCTGCTGTACATCGATCGACCGGTTGACATATCCGGCGATGCTCGTTCCGGTCTTTTCCACAAAATCCTCCACGATCTCCCTATGATAACCGGGCTTCATACTGTTTGCGATCACACCGCCCAGTTTGGCTCCTCCCGTAGGTGCATATTTATTGATCGCCTTAAACAGATTATTGGCTGCATATAATGCCATAAAATCCGAAGAACTTACGACATATGCCCTGTCCGTGATCCCGTCCCTTATCGGTACGGCAAAGCCTCCGCATACAACATCACCGAGCACATCATACAGTACAAAATCCGGTTTAAATTCCTCAAAAAGATGCAATTCCTGCAGCAACGATACCGACGCGTTAATACCGCGTCCCGCACATCCGACTCCCGGTACCGGTCCGCCGGATTCGATACAAAGCACACCACCGAAACCTTTCACCGAGATATCTTCCAGATGGATCTTGTTTCCTTCCCGAAGACTGTCGAGAACCGTCGGCAGATAGTTATTTCCGCGTAAGGTATTTGTCGAATCGCTTTTCGGGTCGCATCCGATCTGTATTACTTTATATCCGGCTTCCGCCAGTGCTGCACTTATATTGGAAGTGGTTGTTGACTTCCCGATCCCACCTTTTCCATAAATTGCAATATGCTTTCCGATCTTTTCGGCCATTTCTTTTCTCCTTTTCTTCAATAAAAATGGCTCAAGACCAAAGCATCTGCCCCGATCTTGAACCTCCGGTTTTCCAGTCAGTTCTTAAAACTTACAGGTATTTTTTAATTTCTTCTGTTTTATTCAGTTCTTCCCACGGAAGTTTGACATCCGTTCTTCCGAAGTGACCGTACGCTGCCGTCTGCTTATAGATCGGTCTGCGCAGATCCAATGCATCTATGATTGCCGCCGGTCTTAAATCAAACACTTTTTCAATAATACCGACGATCTCCTCATCGCTCTTTACACCGGTTCCGAATGTATCTACTGCGATGGATACCGGCTTTGCCACACCGATCGCATATGCCAGTTCGATCTCGATCCTCTTTGCCGCACCGGCTGCTACCAGGTTTTTGGCAACCCATCTGGCTGCATATGCTGCAGAACGATCCACCTTTGTCGGATCTTTTCCGGAGAAAGCACCGCCGCCGTGTCTTCCGGTTCCTCCGTAAGTATCCACAATGATCTTTCGTCCGGTCAGTCCCGCATCGCCTTGCGGACCGCCGATCACGAAGCGCCCGGTCGGATTTACATAGTAAATGGTATTTTCATCCAACAATTCCGCAGGGATCACCGGCTTGATCACATACTCAATCACATCTTTACGGATCTGTTCCAGTGTGATCTCTTCTGCATGCTGCGTTGAAATAACAATGGTATGTATTCTCTTTACCGTATGTCCATCCTCCGCAAATTCCACGGTTACCTGGGATTTTCCGTCCGGTCTCAGATAAGACAATGTCCCGTCTTTTCTGACTTTTGCCAACTGTCTCGTAAGTCTGTGTGCAAAGGAAATGGCCGGCGGCAGATATTCCGGTGTTTCATCCGTTGCATATCCGAAAATGATACCCTGATCTCCGGCACCGGTTCCGAAATCCTCCGTAACGCCTGCCTGCTTTGATTCAAAAGCTTTGTCTACGCCCAATGCGATATCTGCTGACTGTTCATCAATGGATGTAAGTACGGCAATGGAATCTGCATTATAACCATCCACATTATTCACATATCCGATCTCTTTGATCGTATCTCTTGCGATCTTTGAGATATCCACATAAGCTTTTGTTGTGATCTCACCTACCACCAGCGCAAGTCCTGTTGCCACCGTTGTCTCTGCTGCTACTCTGGAATACGGATCCTGCGTAAGCAGTGCATCCAGGATCGCATCGGAAATCTGATCTGCGATCTTATCCGGATGTCCCTCGGTTACGGATTCTGAAGTAAATAATTTTCCCATTTTCTTTTCTCCTTTTAGATTCTGATTTTTTCGTTTTTGTCAACCTGAACGATCTTGCCGTCCTGGATAATGATGTTTATGGAACCGTATTTTATGGATTCTATAAACGACCGGATCTTTGCAAGATCCTCATCTGATATTTTTTTGATCTCTGCCATTTCATTCTCCTTAAATAGGGCAAAAAAAGATCCGGGCGTGTGGCAAACACACGATCCCGGATCCTGACATTACTATCCTACTGGAATCTATCGCATTCGCCTATCTTGATACATATAAAAATCAGCGCAGTTGATCATCTGCATACAACTACACATTCGCATCATCTGCATCCTTTTCATTTTCTTTGTTTCTGTTCTCATAATCAAACTGCCCTCCTTTTCTTTGTATGTTTTTGTGTCCGGTTTGTTCACCTGACAAAGGGAATTATAATTTATCGTTTTCGTCAAGTCAATACTTCTGATTACTGTATTATTTTATCGTTTGCTATAATCACAACTGATCGCATCCGTTATACTCTGTGATCCCTCTGTATTTTTCAGTTCTTCTTCCAGTTTGCTTTTTAAATATCTCCGGCGTTTACCGACATCCGCGATCTCTTTTTTTGCCTGCACTCTGTATTCTCCCATCCGGTCGTTGATCTCTCCGATCCCTTTCGGCAGGATCTTTGCAAGCAGCTCTTTTATATATTGCGTAATGTAAGGGCTCTTGCCTCCACTGGAAACTGCACATACCACATCTTTTTCTTTCAGGATCGCCGGAAAGATAAACGTACACAATTCCGCATCATCCACGATATTCACCGGTATCTTTTTTCTTTTGGCAAGGATACTGATCTTTTCATTCAGCTTTCTGTCATCCGTCGCTGCAACGACCAGCGTATATTCGTCCTCTTCGATGTCCGAATCTTCAAATTCTCTTTCTTCATATCGCTCTGCCAGTTCTTTCGCTTCCTGCCTTGCATCTAAAGCGATCAATGTAATACGGGCTCCAAAGGAAGAAAGCACTTCTGTTTTCTTTTTCCCTTCCTCTCCGCCGCCGATCACCAGTACTTTTCTGTTATCCAGTTCGATCATCATCGGAAAATAAGACATAACACAACCCTCATTTTATCAATACATACGGATAAAGACTTTCCGCATCTTTACTCTCTTTGACCGCTGCTCCGAACATCTTTCGAAACTCTTCTTTTTCGCCTACCAGTTCTTTCGGAGTACCTGTCTTTTTTACACAGCGATCTTCCATGATCACGATACGATCACTGAAAGAAAAACCCTGCTCGATATTATGGCAGGTCATGATCACTCCGCATCCCTTTGCCGCAAGCTGTCGGGCGATCCGGTAAAACAGTTCCTGGCTTTCGATATCCATAAATGTTGTCGGTTCATCCAGAAGGATCATTTCCGCATGCTGCGCAATGATCATCGAAAGATATGCCCTTCTTAACTGGCCGCCGGACAGTTCCGTCAGATCACGATCCCTGTATTCATTCATTCCCGTGATCGTAAGAGCTTCCGATACGTATGCTTTATCTTCCGCCGACAGTCTGCGGTAATTCCCATGCCATGGATATCTTCCATGTTCGACCAGTGTCCGGACATCCATATTTACCGCTTTGATCATCTGCGGAAGATACGCCGTTTTTTTGGATCGGTCCATCCCGCGATACTCCCTGCACTCTTTTTCTCCGATCCGGATACTTCCGCTGTACGGAAGCATTCCCGCGATCGTACGAAGCAGTGTCGTTTTTCCGCATCCGTTTTTTCCGATGATGGATGTAACCTCTCCTTTTGCAAAAGACAGGAAAGGAATGTGAAACGGGTCCCCATAGGAATATGTTATTGTAAGATCTTTAATGTTTATCAATCTGCTCCCAGTCGCTTTCTTTTCTTTATCAGAATCCAAATCAGATAAGGTGCACCGATCATGCTCAACACCAGACCACACGGCAGTTCATAAGGAAACACGATCAGACGCGATATGGTATCACATAAAAGCAAAAATGCCGCACCACAGATAATACACAGTATCATACCCTGCCTGCTTTTTCCCTTATACAGCATTCGCACACAGTTAGGTATGATCAGACCGACAAAACCGAGCAGTCCGCCCATGCAGATGGACGCTCCCGACAAAACCGCTGCACACAACACCGTGATACTCCGGTATCGCTTCACTCCGAGTCCCAGACCGTATGCCATTTCATCGCCAAGACTTAAGATGTCCATCGCCGGGGCCGTGATCAGTGACACGATCAGTCCGACTACGATCATCGGTGCCGCAAACAATACGATCTTGAATTGTACCGCCGCAAAGCCGCCGATCTGAAAAGCTGCGCGATCTGCTACGGTTTCCGGTTTCAGGGAAATGATCAGGTCGATCACGGATACACATAATGCCGATATCGCCACACCGGACAGAACTACGGATGTCTTAGACATACCGGTTTTGACAGACAGCATACTGACAACTATCGTGACCAGTAATGCGCCGGTAAAAGCCATCATACATTTTGCTCCGGAGTGAAAAGGGAATAATAAAGCGGAAAGCAGGACAAACAGTCCTGCTCCGTTATTGATGCCCAGGATACCGGGAGAGACGATCCGGTTGTCCAGACAGCCCTGTAATAAATATCCCGCTACGGATAATGCCGCTCCGCTGCTGATCGCCGCGATGATACGCGGTAATCTTACCTGATATAATATCAATTGCTGACTTGCCGTACCGTGCCCTGCCAGTACCGACAGGATATCCGCCGTGCCGATCGCATTATTCCCGGCAAACAAAGCATATGCAGATACAGTAGCCAGAATTATCAAAGGTATAATATATTTACGCATTTATTCTCCGTATAAAACCCTGTATGCTTCCTGATAACTGTCTGCCCAATTTTCATTCGGCTTAAGACCAAACAGATCTTTAGACAACAGATAGTAGTGTCCGTTCTGTACAGCCGATAAACCTGCCCATGCCGGCTGCGAGGTAAACAGCTCATCAAAAGAACTGAGCGCTTTTTCTTCATCTCCTCTGGGGACGACAAATATATAATCCGGATCCGTTGCTACGATCTGTTCGATCGACAGTTCATCAAATGCACTATCATCTGCCGCGATATTTTCCAACCCCAGCCGGTCAAATATTTCGCAGGCAAAATAGTCGTCCTTTTCCACCTTGCTCTTTGTTGCGGATACATGCAGAAGAAGATATTTCCCTCCCTCCGAATCTACGGGAACATCCCTGACGATCCGCTCGATCTCTTCCGCTACATCCGTGACATTCGTTTTATACAGATCATCTCGCCCGGTTTTCTTCGTCAGCTCCAGCATTACATTTTCATAATCCGCAAAATTATCAATGTTCGTATAATATACAGATAACCCCACGGCTTCGGCAGCTTCTCCCAGAGCCTTCTGCGCCGGATCGGTCGAAAATAAGATCAGCAGATCCGGCTCCAAAGCTGCGATTGCTTCCAGACTCACGTGATCCATATCTCCGAGAGATACAGTATCTTCCGAGATGCCCTCCAGTTTCATCGCATCATCCGAAGTTGCAACTAAGGTACCACCTGCCAGAAGCCATAATTCCGCATTTGATTTTGACAGTGCGATAACTCTCTGTTCCGCTTCCGTGGTTTCCGTTTCTTCAGATATACCCGATTCTTCCGTCAGAGAAATCGTTTCCGATCCGATCTTCGGCAGTTCTGCACCTGCGTTAGCAATACTCGTTTCTCCAGAAACTTCTTCTTCATTTCCTCTGATCGCTCCGCAGCCGACACAGAAAACGATCATCCCTATTAATACCGCATCAATTATCCTGACGGTACGCTTCCCAAATTGCTTCATCTAATTTTTCCTTTCCTACACGATCGATCGTAAACTTAAACCGTTCACTGGGTTTTGCATTCTCTTCAAAAAACTTCAGCGCTGCATCGCATATACGAAATAATACTTTCTTATCCTCGATAAACGGTACGATCTCAACACCTTTACTGATCTTGTTTCCAAACAAACCTGCAAAACTCACCAAATATCCCGGTGTTGTTTCATACGCATCCGTCGGGCAGCTGAAAGAACATCTGCCACAGTAATTGCATTTTTCCTGCTCGATCGATATCTTGCCCTCTTTGATCTGAAGTGCCCCTTCTCTGCATACCTTGGCACATACACCACAGTTAATACACTTTTCTTCAATCCACGATACCCGAACACCGCCTTTAATGCCCAGATCATTTTCTTCTGCTTTCAGACAGTTGTTCTGGCATCCGGTGATTCCGAATTTGAATTTGTGAGGAAGCTCTTTTCCGAAGTATCTTTCATTCAATTCCTTTGCCAGATCTTCCGTTTCGATACAACCGTTCGGACACACCGCAGATCCCTGACATGCGGTGATCGTTCGCACACGCGGACCGCATACCCCCGGAGTCACACCGCCCTCTGCCAGGGCATCCTTTACCGCATCAATATCTTCCAGCTTAATGTACGGAATCTCCACACCCTGCCTGGAAGTAAGATGTATATATCCTCTGCCGTATTTTTTTGCAACTTCCGTGATGGCTACAAGCTGTTCTGCAGTTACCTGTCCACCCACAACCGATAAACGAAGCGAAAAATGATCTTTTTGCTTCTGCTTCATAAAACCGCCTTTTTTCAAAGTAGCATAGTCTGTACCCATTTTTTATTCCTCCGTTTCTATCATATATAAGACTTTTCGCCTGACAGATCATAGTCATAGGACGATATCCGTTTTACAAATGATACAATGCTGTCCCTGTCTTTTTCTTCTCCTGCATAAACCACTACATGCGTTTCCTCTGCAAACGGATATGCATTCCTGTCCTTCTTTGCATCGGATAACAATACAACAATACCTGCCCTGTTCAGATGATCGATGATATGTGCCAGTTCCTCCGGTTCAATGTTTCCGTCATCCTCCAACAGATAGGAATATCTGCCTTCCAGGATCAGTTTCTTTTCCGCCTCGGTTAACAGATTTCTGTCGATACCGTCTTCCTTTCGGAAGACCACCGTTACCGCCTGCTGTCCCATAGCGGCACTTCTGGTCTTTGTACTGACTTTTCCCCCATCGAGGGAGGAATCCTGTTCGAACTGCTCCACGACACCGCATGCGCTGGTCATAAAACTTACACGGTCGATCAGGATCAGTTCACCCAGGCTTTTATGTTCCTTAAACCGGTCTATTGCAATCCGATCCGTAAACGAGATCTTGCAAACTCCGATCCCGTTTTTGTCCAGGCGATCTGTCTCTCGAAAGGCTCCTGTATTAACATCTATACTGTACAGGATCTTTGCTACCACCCCCGGGATCAGAGCAGTTCCGAGTTTTACAAAAAAGTTACCGCCGTTTACCAGTGGCTGATCGTCCATCCAGATCAATGTAGCCGTGATCGAATCAGCAACGCTGATCGCAGAGTCTCTTTCTATGACAGAGCCTCTCGACACATCGATCTCCCGGTCCAGCTGTAATGTCACCGGTTGTCCCTGAAAAGCTTCCTGCGCTTCACGGTCACCGATAAAAATTTTCTTAATATGTGCTTTTTCTCTCCTCGGAAACGCTGTAATCTCATCGCCTACATGGATCTCTCCGCTCTCGATCTGTCCCTGAAATCCCCGAAACAGATGATCCGGTCTGCAGACTCTCTGTACCGGAAGGTAAAAACCTTTTTCCTTTTCTTTTTCTCTTACATCGACATTCTCGAGATAATGTAAGAGATTATCCCCGGTATACCATGGCATATTCGGAGAGTTGTGCGTTACATTATCTCCTTCGGTAGCCGATACCGGTATAACGATCACATTTTCCAGTTTCAATTCATCACGGAGTGCAAGAATATCCTTCTCGATCCTGCGATATGCTTCCTCACTGTAATGAACCAGATCCATCTTATTTACAGCAAATACAAAGTACCGGATCCCCATGACGGAACAGATTCGGGCATGGCGTTTTGTCTGTGCCAGTACTCCCTTCCCGGCATCCGTCAGAATGATCGACAGATCCGCGAACGATGCACCTACCGCCATATTTCTGGTATACTCTTCATGTCCGGGTGTATCTGCCACGATAAAACTTCTTACATCCGTCGTAAAATACCGGTAGGCAACATCGATAGTGATCCCCTGTTCTCTCTCTTCGGTCAAACCGTCCAGCAACAAAGAATAGTCAATCTCTCCGCCTCTGCTGCCGACTTTGGATTCCAGTCGAAGCGCTTTCTCCTGATCGGCATACAAAAGCTTCGAGTCATACAGGATATGTCCTATCAGGGTAGATTTACCATCATCCACACTTCCGCATGTTATAAATCTGAGCAGATCTCTCATCCTAAAAATACCCCTCTTTCTTTCTTCGCTCCATACTTCCGGCTCCGCTGTCGGAATCGATCACACGAGTGGTTCTTTCGGAGTCCACCGCGGAAAGCGTTTCATCGATCACTTCATCGATCGTCACGGCATCCGATTCAAATCCACCGGTCAGAGGATAACAGCCAAGTGTACGGAAACGGATCTTTTTCACCTGAACCTCTTCTCCCGGCAACAGTCGCATTCTCTCGTCATCCACCATGATCAGCTGGCCGTCTCTCTCGACACACGGACGTTCCGCGGCATAATACAACGGTACGATCGGTATGTCCTCCCGTTTGATGTACTGCCAGATATCTTTCTCCGTCCAGTTGGATAACGGAAATACCCGGATACTCTCTCCTTTATGGATCCTGGTATTATACAGCTTCCACATCTCCGGCCGCTGGTTCTTGGGATCCCATCCATGCGCACTGTTTCGGAAAGAAAAGATCCTTTCTTTTGCCCTGGACTTTTCCTCATCCCTTCTGCCTCCGCCAAATGCGGCGGTATACCCCCCCGCCGTCAGCGCCTGCTTAAGCGCCTGGGTTTTCATAATATCCGTATAGGATGATCCGTGATCAAACGGATTGATCCCCTGTTTTACGCCTTCTTCATTGATATGTACTTTCATCTCGATCCCATATCGTTTTGCTGTTTCATCTCGAAACCGGATCATTTCTTTAAATTTCCATGTGGTATCAATATGCAGAAACGGAAAAGGCGGTTTCTCCGGATAAAATGCCTTCATTGCAAGATGCAGCATCACCGAACTGTCTTTTCCTATGGAATAGAGCATCACGGGTTTCTCGCACTCTGCCGCTACTTCCCGGATAATATAGATTGCTTCTGCTTCCAATACATCCAAATGTGTCAGATTTCTTCCCATACTTCCACTCTCCTCAGTATTTATTTGCCTCATTTGTATCCGTTGTGATCACGATCTTTTCACCATCTGTCTTTTCCATCTCCCACGCAGTAATATTTCCGTCCCGGCGAATCTTCATCCTTCCCCCGCCGGCGCTGATCTCCATAGGAAGAAGTATTGAAATCGCCTGCACAGGACATTCTTTCATACACGATACGCAGCTCCAGCAATCCGACGGATCTTCCGGATATGCCTTTTTCTGCACATCCTGCCGCAACACATTTCCCGGACAGATATGAACGCACTTCCCGCAACCCACACATTTTGTTTTGTCGATCACTATACTCATCTGTTTTCCACCTTGATCAAATCTCGTTTCTGTATCTTAATCTCATCCTCTTCCAAAACAGAATTGATATAACAGTTATACTCTTCAAGGATCTCCGGATGATCGGCATTCTCCTGAAATCCATGCCACCTTGTTTCTTTTCTGGCCCTCAGGTGCGCGATCAGAACATGTGATACAATGAGCCGTTCTCTCAGTTCATATAGTTTTAAAAGATCGTAAGTATCTTTGTTCCTTGTTCGATCCAACATTCCGATCAACTCCCGGATCTTTTGATCTGCTGTATCCAATCCATGTGCCGTATATCGGTAATTGGTCCGGATCCCTCCTGCATATTCGTCCATGATCTTTTGCATAGCGATCTCCAGCTCTTTTACTTCATACCGTATGGCACCCTCTTCTGCCGCATCCGCGGATAAATGTTTTTCATATTCTTTCTGCTTTTCTTCAGACTGTTTTATGAGATGCTCTTCATTACTCTTTCTGTATTCGTTTTCCTGCAGATAGTGAAGGATCCCTTCCGCAGCGATCTCACCTTCTGCAAGTGCTCCGGTCACATACTTCTGCGGTGCCCCTCCGGCCACATCTCCTGCAGCGAACAGCCCCGGAAGAGTAGTCATTCGTTCACGATCCACCCAGTATCCACTCGCCGTATGTCCGCCGACAATATATGGTTCGGTACCTTCAATCTCAACATCTTCCGTTGCAGGTCCTTTTGATGTCACCCATTTTAATGTCTGCAGCGGTGCCATATTCAAATAGGCATGATAAAGATCTTTTTCCTTTTGCGCGTCTATACCGGTTGTTTTCAGATAGCATGGCCCTCGTCCCTCCAGGTTTTCCACTACGGTTCCCCACAGTCTTTGCGAAGTGGTAAGTCCGTATTTTTCCTCATAGATCTCACCTTCGGAATTCAGCTGTTTTGCTCCTACGCCCTGCGCCAATGTTCCGGTAGGTGCGATCGTATCTTTGCACCGGAGTGCTATGAAACGCATCTCAAAGGTCGTCATCTCTGCGCCGGCCAATATTCCCATACTATAACCGGCTCCCGTATTGAACGGACTGTACCACATCTGATGTGCCATTCTTTCCGGATTGTTCGGGCGATAGATGCCCGCTGCACCTCCCGTTGCTACCAGCACTGCCTTTGCACGAAATACATAATAGCAGCCGTCCTGAATTCCAAAACCGTATGCTCCCTTTATACGATTGTCATATCGCAGATCCGTAATATTGATATGCTCATACACGGTTACATTTTTCTGCTTCCTCAGTTCTGCTTCCAGTATCGGTTTGATATTCTCACCGTTGATCTTTAAGTTTCTCCATCCTCTGGAAACATATTTACCGTTTTTATCTTTTAATATCGTGAGTCCACGTTTCTCCATATCCTCAGTAACATGGTTTAGTCTCTCCGATATATCAAGAAGCAGATCCTCACGCACGATCCCGTTTGCATCATTGGATGCATACCGGACATAGTCGATCGGTTTATGCCCCTCCGTAATATAGGCATTCAGCGCATTGACTCCGGCTGCAAGACATCCGCTTCTTTTGATCGCCGCTTTATCCACAACCGCAATATTCAGATCACTGCTTTCTCCGAGTTTGATCCCTGCATAACAGCCGGCGGTCCCGCCTCCTATGATCAATACATCTGTATCTACAATCTTTTTCTCCAAATTGATTTCCTCCGGTCAGATGATCACTGATTCCTGTTTGATCGACAGATTATTCACAAGCGATATTTCTTCTCCTTTGATCACAAACATCCTGTATATAAAGGCATTTACTTTTTCTCCGATCTCGATCGGCGCCTCATTGATACTGCGGTACGCCGATATCAAGTTCTCATGTAAGCGAAATCTTATTTCCAGACTGCTCCCCCGGAATATGATATCTTCCACCACGGCCTGCTCTGCAGAATTTGCGTATTGTACATGTTCTCCCTCTTTAAATACACTTACAAACTCCGGCCGCAGGATTGCCGTTACATCATCATCATTACGCTCAAAATGCTTGAACCTCTCGAAATTTTTTACCGGAACGGAATTGCCGATAAACTGTGCAACAAACGGTGTTGCAGGACGGCTGTATAACTCCTGCGGACTACCGGACTGTTCCACCCTGCCCTGATTCGTCACAATGATCTCATCTGCAACCTCGATTGCTTCATCCTGATCATGGGTAACAAAAATGCTTGTGATATGGAGTTTGGTGATCATTTCCTTTAACCAGGTACGCAGCTCCAAACGGACTTTGGCATCGATTGCCGCAAACGGCTCATCCAAAAGCAGTAATTGCGGATTCGGTGCAAGCGCTCGCGCAAAAGCAACTCTCTGACGCTGTCCGCCGGACAATTCGCTCGGATATCGTTTCTCCAAACCTTCACAACTGATCAATTTAAGCAATTCTGTGACTTTTTCTTTGATCTCATTTTCCGGTGTTTTCTTTAATCGCAATCCAAAGGCGATATTTTCAAATACCGTCATATACCGGAACAATGCGTAACTCTGAAAGACAAATCCTACGCCTCTTTCACTTCCGGGAACATCATTCACTTTTTTTCCGTCGATCCAGATCTCTCCGGAATCCGGATGTTCCAAACCTGCGATCATTCGCAATATTGTAGTCTTTCCGCTTCCGGAAGGCCCCAGCAGTGCCACCAGTTTTCCTTTCGGTATGGAAATATTCACATCCTTTGATGCATGAAAATCCCTGAAATGTTTGTTGATATCTTTCAGTTCCACATAGGACTTTGCGTTTTCAATCTGTTCACTCATCTCTTATACCTCTCTCTTACCCTTGTTTTGCAACAGCAGTCTCAATATCAGTATGATGATCGCCATGATCACAAGAATAGAGGAAGCTGCAAATGCACCTGTAAAATCGTACCCCTGATACAACAATTCTATATATAACGGAAGCGTATTGGTTTTCCCGCGCAGATGACCGGACAATACCGAAACTGCTCCGAATTCTCCCATCGCTCTGGCCGTACACAAAACAACGCCGTATAATAGTGCCCATTTAATATGCGGCAATGTCACCTTACGAAAGATCGTAAAAGTCTTCGCTCCCATCAATGCTGCCGCTTCTTCTTCATCTGTGCCCTGCGCAGTCAGTACCGGGATCAACTCTCTGGAGATAAACGGAAAGGTAACAAATATCGTCGCAAGTACGATACCGGGAACCGCAAAAATGATCTGAATGCCATACGGATCCAGATATTTATACAAAATTCCCTGTCTTCCGAATGTCAGAACATAGATCAGTCCGGCAATGATCGGTGATACGGTCACCGGCAGATCAATAAATGTCGAAAGGATCTTCTTTCCTTTGAAAGCAAATTTCGTCAGACACCAGGCCGCTGCAAGACCGAAAAAAGTATTGATCAAAACAGAGATCAATGTAGCCTTAAGTGTCAGCAAAGCTGCTTTTATCGCATATTCATCCGTAACCGCAACGAGATATCCTCCGATACCATCGCGAAAAGCTGTTGCGATAATATAAAAAAGCGGAAGTAAAAGAAATACACCGAGAAACAGAAAACTGATCCCGATCAAAATCCATTTCATGATCCCGCTGTCTTTTCGTATCTCCATCTCAATAACCTCCTTATGAGATCCCACTCACCCTGCGCGATACTCTGCTTTGAATGATCGCATTCACCGACAATATTACAAAGGCTATGAACAACATTACCAGTGCGATCGATGTGGCTGCGGAGTAATCGAATTCCTGCAGTTCCGCCATAATAAGCAACGGTACGATCTCTGTTTCATAAGGTGTGTTACCTGCGATAAACACGACACTTCCGTATTCTCCGATACATCTGGCAAATGCCAGTGTAAACCCCGAGATTAAAGCCGGCAGTATCTCCGGAAAAATCACTTTACGAAAAGTAGTCTTACGATCTGCTCCGAGGATATATGCCGCTTCCTCGTATTGAAGATCGATCTTTTCCAAAACCGGCTGTATCGAACGCACCACAAACGGGATCCCTATAAAGATCAGGGCAATCGTGATACCAAGCCGTGTATATGCAATACGGATACCAAACAGATCATAAAAGATCTTTCCTACACATCCGTTAGTAGTTGTCATGTGCGTCAGGGATATACCGGCGACTGCCGTCGGTAATGCAAAAGGCAGTTCGATAATACCATCCAGAAACCGTTTTCCCGGAAACTCATACCTTACCAGCACCCAGGCAAGAACCAATCCCATCACCGCATTGATCAGCGATGCAAAAAAAGCGGTCGATATACTTACGAAATATCCCGACATAATACGCGGACGGCTGATCGTATACAAAAATTCCGAGAAAGAAAGTTTTGATGCAAATACTACCAGAGAACACATGGGCAAGATAACGATCACGGACAGGATCGTTATCGTAATTCCAAATGATAATCCAAAACCCGGTATTATACTTTTTTTCTTCATCGCCATCGCCCTCCGGTAAACAACACTGTGCCTTCGAATCGCAGGATCCAAGGCACAGTGTCAAAAACTTTTTATGATCTTAACTATTCTGAAAAATTCCTTTGATCTTACTTCTGTTTCTTACTGCTCATAAATCTGATCAAAGTTCGCACCATCCGCAAAGTGTTTTGCTCTTGCTTCTGCCCATCCGCCGAAATGCTCTATGTTGGTAAGTGTGATATTGTCATTGATCCACTTTCCGTCTGCAGGTACTTCCGTAATGGTATTGGATTCTGCTGAAAATACATACTTGTTGTATACTTCCTTATTACTCGGGCGATAGAAATTCTGCGCCTCGATCTCCTGCGCAGCTTCCGAATACAGATAGCTCAAATATTCTTTTGCAGCTGCTTCTGTTCCGTGTTTTTTCGCCACTTCATCAACCACCGCTACTGTCGGCTGGCAAAGGATCGATACGGACGGAACCACGATCTCGTATTCTCCCGGATACTCTTTCAACGAAAGAAATGCTTCATTTTCCCAGGCAAGCAAGACATCGCCCTGCTTATTTTCTACAAATGAGGTGGTAGCTCCTCTTGCACCCGAATCCAGAACCACTACATTACCGTACAGTTTCCTGATCGATGCCAAGATCTCTTCTTCGCTCTGTCCCTGCTGTTCAAAGTAGTACCAGGCTGCAAGATAATTCCACATTGCACCTCCTGATGTTTTAGGATTCGGTGTGATGACACCTACATCTTCGCGGATCAGATCATCCCAATCATAGATCGACTTCGGATTTCCGGACCGAACCAGAAAAACGATTGTTGAAGTATAAGGGGAACTGTCCAGATCAAACTCCGAAGTAAACCCATCTTCGATCAGCCCTGCATCTGCAACCACCTGTACATCACCTTCCAATGCAAGTGTTACCACATCCGCTTCAAGACCGTTCGCTACTTCCAGCGCCTGCTTACCGGAACCGCCATGCGACTGTGTAACTGTGATCTTCTGCCCGAAGTTTTCTTCATAGTACGCTTCAAACACCTGATTGTATGCTGCATACAATTCTCTGGTCGGATCGTAAGACACATTGGTCAGTTCAATTGCTTCTTTCTTTTCGGCATCTGCAGCATTAGCACTCGCGACATCCGTACCACATGCAGACAGTGACGAAACTGTCAGTATACCGGTTAATAAAATTGCTGTGATCCTTTTTTTCATAACTTTTTCCTCCGTTTCTGTCTGATCATTTTCCTTTTTTGTGATTCGAAATTCTATCATAGGATTTTATTCTTGAAAAATCGTTTTAAATTATCGTGAGCAATAAATGTCACTTATAGCCAATTCTTTCCAATAAAAAACTGCATAAGATTTCTTATGCAGCATACATATACACCAACTTTTTATGTACTTTTATAATTCCTTGTACTTGAGCAATTCTTCCAGATAATCCTTTCCGTACGAAGATAAAGAATGGCCTTTACGAATAATATAACCGATCAGTAACGGATCTTCTTCTTTCAGTTTGATCGATACCAGCCCCTGCAATATCGCATCTTCCCAAGCAAGAACACCCGTCCCGATCGAATATCCACCAAGATCCGCAAGGATCTCCATCGTCGTAGCACGGTCATCGGATTTTATCGTTTTATCAAATTCATAATCCGCCAGTGCTTCCTCCGTCAGATAATAATTCCCTTCTTCATTCTGATTAAAGGAAACGCAGGGATAATCCCTTAATTCCTCCAATGAGATCTCTTCTCTTCCGGCAAATTTATGATCTTTCCATACATAAGCAAAAGTATCTCTCTTCATCAGCGGCGTAAATTCCAGCTGATAGTCCTTAAACAGTTTTTTCAACATCTGCTCGTTTGCACGCGAAAAAGCAATGATCCCAACTTCACTCTTCAGATCCCTGACATCTTCCAGTACCTCTTTTGTCTTGGTTTCATGAACCGAAAACAGATACTTTTGCGGATTATGTTTTTTGATAACCGTAGTAAACGCTTTGATCGCAAAATTGTAATGTTGCGTTGAGACCGAAAAAATCTCTTTATCCTGGTCTTTTGAAAAATACCGGTTCTCCAGTATTTCATACTGACCAACTACTCTTTTTGCATAAATAACAAATTCCCTGCCCTGATCTGTAAGCTTGATCCCCTTATTGGTCCTGTCAAAAATAACAATTCCCAGTTCATCCTCCAGATCACGAATACTCAAAGAAAGCGCCGGCTGGGATATAAACAATCTCGTCGACGCTTCATGAATAGATGGTGCATTTGCTACTTCCAGCACATATTTCATCTGCTTTAAATTCATAGCACTATCCTGTTTATCCTTCCGTTTGGTAATTTTACGCCTATTTCATTTGCTGTCCCTCGTATAGAGAAAAAATATCATCATTTACCTACTGTGTCAATGGTATCAACTTCGCATTTTCTGATATATAGTGATAGTTTCTTTTTATAACAACATGCATAGACAAGCAAAGTGTCTTTCGCCTCAATACTTTCCCTGTGCCAATTTAAAATCCTCAGATCCATTCTCCACCTCCCGAATTTCTGTTTTCAATATTCAAAAAGATCATCACCCAAAATAACATTTTGGATGATTCATAAGCAAAT
>CAMJAP010000011.1 GCA_946403625.1 uncultured Lachnospiraceae bacterium | reverse complement strand
AATACTCTATCAGTGGCTTGCATCCATCCAGGATATTGCTTCGGCACAGAGGTCGAATATTATACATATGAACGGTCACTTCCACATCCGACTTTTCTATATTCCTCCCTTTTGGAAATGAATCACTCAGTTTCAGGATCCTGTCAACTATACAAGTCACTGCAATAAGCTCAAAATCCCCTGTGTCTGCTGATTGGCCTGGCTGAGCATTGATACCCCTGCCTGTTCCAGAATGTTTTGGTTGGAATATTCCACCATCTCGGTCGCCATATCCGTATCCCGGATCTGCGACTCTGCATACTGAGTGTTTTCCGCACTGTTTTGATTGATATTGTACGCATGTTCCAGTCGATTTTGCCACGCTCCAAACTCTGCCCGTTCACCATTGACCGTGGCCAGTGCCTCCTTGACCTCTTCGATCGCATTTTCAGCATCTTCCCGTGTAAGCGTATTGCTCTGTACCAGACCAAGACTGTTCAGATTCAGGATCGGATAATTGATGTCGATGATCTGTCCTGCCTCAACACCTGCCTGGATCGGAATATGCTTCCTGTAATGATCATAATCATACACCGGTGTTTCGATCTTGTGTGAAGTACTCGGACTATAGATACTTACGCTCTCATCCCCCTTCGGCGACTGCGAAAAAACATCCAGTCTGGTATTGGCATTTAGGAAGGAATTGATTTTTCCAAGCACCGACTCTTCTGTATCGCTGCTATCCACACGGATAGTGATATCGAAAGAAAACAGCCTGTCTTTTCCGGATACGCTGCCGGAACTGAACGCAGCATCTGCATCTGCCCGGAATGACATGGTGATGTAACCACCGCTGTCGGCATCACCACCATTAGCAGAGCGCAATAACCCCGGTGTTGCGGAACCTTTGGCGCCCGTAAGCGCATCCATAACACCGCCCAAAGCTTTTCCCACAGAACGCGATATCGTACTTTGACTGTAATGCGGCTCATAGCGCGTATGATTGTCCAACCAGGCGTCATTCCACTTCCACCAATAGTTTTCGTCATCTGCCGCCCTGTCATTGGAATAATAACTGATTCCCGTACACGAAGCCGTAACCCCGCCGATCCCGGTCATATTAAACTTAAAAGTCCAAGAATCCGTACTGTTTCGTGCCTCTTCTACCGTAGTTGCTGCAGGATAAGAAACCAGATTCTTCGCCGGAGCCGGTTCTATAAATGTATCATCCGGTGCATCCAGATCATGACTCCCGTTTACAGATGAAGTATACGCTGCCGCATAAGAAAGGGAAACACTATTCGAGATAGACACTCCTGCCGGTAATGCGATCCCGTTCCCCGCAGCATCCTCAAATTGCAATCTGGCGTACGAACCGGCTCCGGTGCTGATACTGGTCTGGTTAATCGCCGCAATAATATCATCCTGCGTGGCATACTGATTGGGCGTGAACTTTACCGTATAGTTAAAAGGCGGATTTCCACTACCGTCTTTTATACTATCCGGCATATAATTTTCCAAAGAGAAGGAATAATTATTCGCTTGCAGACTTTCCCAGTCCGCCTTGGTTGTCTCATAACTGTTGCCGTCATATCCCTTCCAGCTTGCCTTAATCCCTTCTTCATCCGCCACCAGTTTGATACTCTGATAAGGCAGCACTCCTTTATTTGCATAGGTAGTGTCTGTTCCGCTGCTTGTCGCCCGATATGCGATCGTATTCTGTTGTTCCGTGCCCACCTGCACCAGTTTATCCGGATCCGGTTCCCATATGAGCTGTTCATTAAAAGATGTGGTGTCAAAGATCCTGCCCATTTCACCTTTGATCTGTTGAAACTCCATATCTATATATTCACGGTCCTGATCACTATTCGTGTCGTTGGCCGCCTGCACCGACAATTCCGTCATTCGGTGCAACATCTCATCTACCTCATTTAACGCTCCTTCTGCTGTCTGCACATACCCTACGCCGGCCATAATATTCCTGGACGCCTGATCCAGTCCCCGGATCTGCCTGCGCATTTTCTCAGAAATAGCCAACCCGGCAGCATCGTCAGCGGCCCGGTTCACGCGATATCCGGAAGACAGTTTCTCCGTAGATTTCGACTTCTTCCCCGAAGTGATCCCCACCATGCGTTCCGCATTCATCGCCAATATATTGTTTTGAATGGATACATTCATACAGTCACCCTCCATGGCACCGGGTTATAATGAAAACTACTCCAAAAAATAAATAATAAATTTATTATATCATATTTTTCGGCATTATGCTCCGAAAAATCAAGTATATCTTGTGTTTTCGCGGAATATTAACAATATATACGCAGTAACATAAATCACTGCCAATAGGTAAAACGAATAACGAGCAAACGCGCGGATATCCGGAATAGGAAAAGGCGGATAATTGCGTTTGCGAGTATAAAAAATCCTGATGCATCATATTTCATACTTCGCATCAGGATTTTAAGCAAAATCTTGTAAAACGAGGCCGCACATAAGTGCAGCCTCGATCCGTCTCCTCTTATCGTTGGGATTCACGCATTTTCAGTTCCCCATTATACCCATCATCCGGTTGGCAGCGTCTTCCTGGCGCTTCTTTTGCATCTGGGCATTCACGGTCTCCAGCACCGCCTGATTCTTGAGTTTGGATACATAGTCACCGTATTCCGTATCCATCATGGTGCTCTTTGCCGCATAAGTATTGTAATTGCTCACACCATTCACATCGATGGCCACATCAAAGGCATTGGTTTCCGCACCGATGGTGGCCCGGCTGCCTCCGATGGCTTCCAGCGCTTTGTCCAGCTTGCTGATATCAAAGTCTCCGGTCACATCAAAATCCGCGATCCCAAGAGCCTCCAATCCGGTATCCGGACGGCTCAGCCCCATCTGCGTACCGTTGGTATCCGAATTGATCAACAGTACCTTGCCGTCTTCATTCTGAAGCAACGGGATACCGTTAAAGTCGGTCTTGTCCGTCATATCGCTGATACCCTTTTTGAGCTGGTCGATCTCGGCCTGGATATACTGCTTATCATCATCGCTCAGCAGTCCGTTTCCAGCCTGTACTGCCAGTTCCCGCATTCGCTGCAGAGAATCCGCCACATTGCTCAGGCCGCCGTCTGCGATATTGGCCGCATTTCGCGCATCCTGCAGGTTGCGTGTACCCACCTCGTATCCGCCGTTCTGACGGTCAAACTCCTGACTGATGGCCATTTGTGCTGCGCCATCGGCAGCCCTGTTCACTCTGCTTCCGCTCGAAAGAGAACTATACAGATAGTCGCTCCCCGGTTGTCCTATGCTATTAATGCTACTCATATTTCCACCTCCTCTGATCCCGGATCTATCCCAATGGTGTTAAATATCTCTTATGAACACCTCATCCGGCATTCGGTCGCCTTCCCCTCAATGGGACGGCAAGTACTTAACACAACGGTATCCGATCAGTCCCTGTATGCGACAAACTGTACCTACAATTACAGTATAGCACAATCCCGGCCGGGCGGCTATGATGATTCGTGACATCCGCCCGCTTTCGGCATACTGTCCAAAATCCCCCATACGCTTTGGGCAAAATGTTATTATTCATTAACATTTATAATCTGCGATCATAACCGGCTTTCCGGCCCGCACAAATTCGACAACCAAAGGGGATGCACTGCCGTAATAGGCATCGCATTCCGATACGATCTCGCGGGTACTGTTTTCCCGCAGGTCACAGTAGCCGCACCGGTCGAGCGCTTTTTCAACCTGCGCCAAAAACGACTGTGCAACCTCCTTAAGACACAGCTCCCAGGCTTCCGGCTCCGGTGGATACAGACTGATCAAAACATCCAGAGTATCTGCCTTTTCCTGCAAAACATCCAGCTTCTTTTGCAGCAGATCCGCAGCCCGTTCTTTATATTCCGCCGCCTCATTGGCACCGATCATAAAGAGGATCGTCTTTTTTTCTGTTGCCTGTCGGTCAGAGATTTTCTCCTTTTTCCTGTCCGGTACCTGCAGCTTATGCTCCCAATACGCCCGTGTGTCCTCTCCTGCCCAATCCGTGAGCGCTTCCAGATAGCGTTGTCGTATCGTCTCGCTCTGCAGCAGCACCCGGTCCGCACAAGCCACGCCCGGCGAGGTCACATAGTGTTTCATTCCGTACACATCATTACGATCCTGTGGTCCGAAATCATCCGCACAGAACGGCGGCATCAGGATCAGTTCTTTCGTATAGTTTCGCACATAGGATGCATAAAACATGGGCGGAATGCAAAGGCACGGATTCTCCCCGTCATATACATCCTGGATATACACGCGATCCGGCAGTTCCTTCTCGATCTGAACATCATACCAGGCCGCCATGATCAGATCTTCCGGATATTCACTCTCCCGCGCCGCGGATGCCAGTTCCGCATCGGATGCCGCGATCTCTCCGCAGCAGTTCTTAAACAGCACCGGCAACGCAATCACTACCACATCGGTATCCGGCTGTTCCCTTTCCTGCCGATACCGGTCCGCCAGTCCTTCCCACCACATCGGTCCTGCTGCCAAAAACAGCACCTTCCTGCGATGCGGCTGCTGCCACGCCGATACATCCCTCGCCTGCATAAGACTGCGGTCAAACCGATATTCCGGGAAAGCAAAATCCGCATGGGAAAGCAGTTCCGCCTTCTGTCCTTCAAAAAACGGATAACCATGGCCGCCCCACACCTTGTGGATCTTCAGATAATCACCGTATCGGCTGCGCAGGATCGTATCATAACTCGCCGGCACCGGGATCGTCGTATTCTCAAACGGAATCCGCAGGATATCTTCATAATACTTCTTCGGTTGTCCCTGTCCGCCCTTCAGAATAAACGGAAAGATCTGTCCTATTGTATCGGTTTCTTCCGGAGCTACCCGCGCCATCTGCTCTTCTGCCAGACGATAGAGAGCGATCCCCTGCTGTCTCGGATCCGATTCCGCAACCATTTGAAACCCATACTTCTCACGAAACTTCTGCAGCCACTGCGCAACGGTCTCTGTTTTTATACTACCTGCAACGATCCCGTCCGCAACTGCCAGAATATGCATGATCTCATCATCCCGTTCTTTTTCTTTCACAGGATCTTCATACAGATAATCTTTTACAAAGATATCCACGCCCACCAGCCACGGAAAATTGTGATGTGCATTCAGATACTCCGGTGCAAAGCAGATCTTTTGATGATTCACGACGCGCGCCAGGAAAAGCCAGTGATCTTCCTGTCGAGCATAATCATGGATCACATAGTCCTGCGGCAGTTCCGCATCCGCCACCTGTCGGAAACGGATATAATCATCCCGCAGCATACAGACATCCAGATCGTCATCCCATGGCACAAATCCGCCATGACGCACCGCCCCGAGTATCGTTCCCCAGTCAGCAAAATAACGGATCCCGTGTTTCTCGCAGATCCTGTCGATCTCGGCCAGCACTTCCAATTCGGCTGCCCATGCCTGTTTTACCGCAGTCGGGATATAAAAACCGCAGCGCACTTCATCCCTGAAATCATCTACCGAAAACTCCGACATATATTTCCGCCTCAAACCATTCCGTCTGCACTCTGTATCATCTGCAGGATCTGACAACACTTCTGTTTGAAATTGTGATACTCCTTCACCTTACGATAACCGTTCTCCGCAATGCGCCGGCGCTCATCCTCATGTTCCAGATAATACCCTGCCTTCTCTACCGCATCTTCCATACTTTCGTAATAAACAAAATCCTCATCCGGTACGAACTCGCTGCACAGATCCTCCTGATAGTTCGACAGCACAAAACCGCCGCAACCCATGATATCCAGGATCCGCAGCGGGATGCCTTTTTGAATACTGCGCAGTGTCACATTCAGATGGATCTTGGCACATTTGATGGCGTAGGGTGCTTCCCGGTAATATTCCACACTGCCCATATTTCTGACATTCCGCAGGCCGCTCGCATCACTTCCGGTATACAGCGCCACATCATAATGCTCCGCCATCTTCTCCAGCATCCGTCTGCGTTCCTGCTCCGTCACCCGCATCGCCAGATAGTAATTGGCAAACACCCACGCCGGGGTATCGTAACTATCCTCTTTTTCCGCGATCAAAGGAACGGTCCTGAGCAATCGTTCCATGATATCCTGCGTCAGCGTCTGTTCCAAAAAGTTCACGCCATGGATCTGCTCCTGCGCATTCACTACGCCATCCAGAAATCCCTTGATATATTCGTCAAAACGGGCGTATTTATCAAAATAGCCATACTTCTCGCTGTATAACGAGCCAAGCATCGCAACCTCGGCTGCATACTTTCTTTTGTGTTCCTCACCCGGTACGATCCGGTCATACGCCTCTGTATCGGCCGCCAGCGGCAGATAATAAACATGCGGTACGCCCTCCCTCTTCATCCGCTCTGCCTCGTGAGAATCAAAATGGAAGATATGATTTGTCTCCAAAAAAACCGTCATGGAGTACAGATGGATCGCCGGGCTGTCATACACCCAGGAAACATATTTTTTTCTGCACGCATACACCGCCGTTGCGATCACCGGAAAATAATTGAATGAAAAGACGATATCCGCAGCATCCTGCAAGATCCGTTCTGCGATCCGCCTGCAAAGATCCTCTCCGTTTTTTACTTCCGGACTGTCATAGGGAAAATCAAATACCGACACGGTATGCCCCAGTTCCGCAAGTGTCCGTTTCATTGTTTCGCTGCCAAATGCCGGCCAGTCCATCACCAGAATATTCATTACCCAACAGCCCTCTTACGCCAGCGGATCCGTTCCTACCGCGGATCCGTCCCAGCTCTCGATGTATCCGCCTCCGGCACCTTCCTGCGCTACCTCCAGCATCTTTCTGGCAGACATTTTTTTCTGGTACTCCGGATTATCAAACAGATTTCCGTTGCCTTCTTTCACGCTATGTCCTTTTTCAAAAGAGATCGCGTCAAAATCTTTCCCCAGCCATACATAATCTCTTTCGCAAATGGTATTGGGATCAAAGAATTCCCCGCCCAGTCGGAAGGAATGCCAGTTGCGGATCTTGTATCTTCCCGAATCCCGCAGTGCTACAAATGTACCGTAAGTTTCAAATTCACTGAACGCACTCTGATGGATCTCCATCGGATCGATCGCACGCAGTATCTTTTCCCAATAGTTCTTTCCTTCCAGCGCCGCGTTCGCCGCGATCGCCGCCTTCAGCTCTTTTACCGTCGGTGCATGAAACATCAGGTGCTCGGAAATAAACGAGGAACGCACTACTTTATGCAATCCCGGAATGAGTTTTTCCATCGTCTTAAAATACAGTTCATGATACTCATTCTTATTGTCCAGATACGGCCTGCCATCTTCGGCAAACATCTTTACCGGCCTGCACGGAATGGTATCTCCGTCCCAGGTCATGTAATACTCGCCGTTACATTGCTCCGCCAGTTCCAGTTTTAAAAACTGCTGATAATACCATCCCACAGCCGGTCGAGGAACTTCCTCACCGTTCAGCAGACCGCTCATATGGTCGTTGAGCACATCCCATACGCTTCGGAACGGCAACAGGCTGTCTTCGTTCAGAAAACCGACGCGTTCTCCCAGTCCCAGTTCTTCCACCAGTTCTCCGACTCTGCTGCTGCCTACAAAGATCAGTCTGCCCCCCGGCAGCATTTTTACCATCCAGCCGTACTGCGTTTTCAGTCGTTCAAAATCCTTGGGTGTGATAACGATATAGGTATCATACACCGGCTCTTCTGCCGGCTCTTTTCTTTCCTCCGGCAGTTCTTTACAGCCGCGGATCAACGCACCGTTTTTTGAGAGATTAAAAAACTCTACCTGATCATAGCGGGCGATCTGTTCTTCCAGTCCCATTCGAAACCAGCAAAATGCCTCACTGGTCGGGACCATCCCCCCGTGCACTGCCGGAACCAATACCGTTCCTCTGGATTCCGCATCGGCGTGATACGGCATACCTTCCGCATAGGTCTTGCCATCCGGATACGCCAGATCCTGCCCCACCAGGTAAACCTTTTTCGCTCCCAGTCTTACTGCCGTTTCCAGCGCAAGTCCTGCTACACTGCCACTGAAGCTCCACACCTCTTCCGAAGCATTCTCCTCATCCTCCGATCGCACGAAGCAGACCGGTCCCCGGTACTGCTGCAGGTACTGCCAGTTCAGCCGTCGCTCCGCAACCAGCGGTATCCCATCCGTCTGCTCGCCGATCCCTTCGATATGCTCCCGCATCTGCACATACTGATCTGCTGCCGCCACCAGATCCGGACGGATGCCTTCCCGAAACAGTCTGCGCAGCACGGTATTGACCGCAATGATCCCGTATTCACCTTTCCTCTCTCGCAAAAACTCCAGCGAATCGTCCAGCGAAGGTCCTGCTGATACTACGATCCACTCTTTTTGACCAAAGCGTTCTTTTATCTGCGCAAAGCTGATCTGCTTATGCTGTTTGTTCATCCGCAGATTGATCGCCGTGCGGCACCGCATACTGCGATCCAGTTCATAATTGGCTGCCGCCACTGCAACTCTGCCGTCACAAACACTGCGATAGATCTCCTTCTTCTGCGGTGAGATATAGACTACCGCATCTTTTGCCGTTTCGATATTTTGCAGAAAAGTTTCCGCCAGTTTCTTCGGATCCGCACAATGCACCAGCTCCACACATTTGTCATCGATCCGGTCCAGCACACCGTATGCCTTTGCATATTCGATCATCACCGGATCCTCTTCATAGATCACCAGACGAACGGCACCTTCCGACAGATTCCACAACTGATACGGCAGATACCCCAGGCCCATCCCCAGGATATGATAGCATTCTTTTTCCGGCGCAAAAACCGAACGGGCGATACCATACGCCTCCCACATCGGGTCATAGGTGCTGTGCAAAGTGATATTCCTCTCGAGATCCCGTATCGTCAAAAAACCACTGTCCGCACTCTTCAGACAATACAGTCCCTCTTCCACTTCGATCCCCGTAAAGAACTGCATATACGAAAACAATGCCGGAAGGAGCCTGCTCTCGGCGATGGCTACCGCGTCGGACACATCCGCAAAATGCTCCCGGATCGCAAGCGCTGCCGTAACGATCTGCTCCGCCAGTTGCGGCTGTTCCTGCTGCAGCCCCGGCAGGATACGCTCGATTCCCTGTGCCGCCTGATTGTAGATCCGTCTTGCATCCCGCTCTCTTCCCGACAGCGTATACTCCACATACTCCCGGATCTGTTCGATGATCATTGCATCCTCATAGATCTCTTCCAAAAACTGTTCTGCCATAGTCTGCACCTCACGATCTCAATAAGTGTTCCAGCATACTTCCTGTGACATCCGTATCTGTATCATATTTGTAAGTCAGCTTATGGATCCCGCTCATCTTCATGATCTGTCTCCAGCGTTTTTCGGAATAGGGTCCCAGCATTTCCTGTTGCAGGACATGACACGGTTCCATACTGTATACCGGGATCTCTGCCCACGCATCCAAATGCCGTCTGCAGCAATTTGAAAAACACAGATGGAACAGGAAATAATGCAACAGACCGTCTTCATTCTCCCAATACCGGCGCAGCATTTCTCTGGTTTCCTGTATCAGGATATTGCTCTTGGGCGCATACAAAAACCAACTGTCAAACAAAATATGTTTGGTCGGATCCACACGCATGACAAAACTATACGCAAACAGATCCGTTCCCTCCAACACGCTCAAAATATCCGTTGCGTCGGAGCAGAACACCGTCGCATCGATCCAAAGCCCGCCTCTTTCCGCCAGCAGTTCGATACGCAGCAGATCCGAAAAATGCGTGTTATTGATCACGCCTTCCTTCCATTTTTGAACCATGGATTCCGGCATCGTTACATACTCCGAAAAATTATCTGCCGTAAGTATCCGGACTTCCTTTCCGAATCGCTCCAGTGATGCGATGCATTTTTTCACAACCTCCGGTGCCTGCTCCAATCCCTGAAACCAGCAGCACCAGATCACATCTGCATCCGGCAGTCCCTTCCCGACAGCAAACTCCGGCAGATCCTTTGCGTAAGTATCTTCCAGATATTCGTAGATCAACCGTGTCGCTTTCAGATCATACCACTCGGTCTGTTCTTTTTTGTACTGTACCAGCCGCTCGATCATTTTGTATTCCGCGATCATCCTGGCATCCACTGCTTCCGGATGCTCCGACATCATCCGGTTCAGTGAAGATACAAACGAGCCGTAATCTTCCCTGTCGATCTGTTCCATCGCCTCCAACAGTACATTTGCAACCTTCTCGTTAATACTCATGAACCCCTCCGCAAAATATTATTTGCAATACCCCGATCGTTATCGTTCCATAAAATCCGTTCCCCAGCGGTTGACCAGCAAAAGCAGATTCCGATCCGTAAATTCATCCAGATCTTTTCTCTTGTTGAAACTCTGCCCGCCGGCATGATAGATAAAACTATTATGACAAATCCGTAGACGGTATCCCTTGGAACGGATCCGCAGACTCAGATCCGTATCTTCATAATAACCGGGCGTAAATGCTTCGTCCATTCCGCCGTATGCATCGATCACACTTCTTCGTACCAGCATGGCAAATCCGCAGAGGATCTTTGCATCCGCATACGGATCCTGCATCGGCTGATTTCGCAGACAGGCATAGCCGGTATAACTCTCCGGTGTTGCCAGCATCAGTTCGACGATCTGTCCTACACCGGCATAATTGCCGACGCATCCCGCCGCTCCGGTATCTTCCGATTCGTACAATCCCATGCGCAGCCAATACAATGCATTGTGTGTCATACGCGTATCGTTATTCAGAAAGAAAATATCTTCTCCCGGTGCCGCCACTTCTATGCCCTGATTGCACGCCTTGGGAAAGCCCTCATTCTTTTCGTTACAGACCAGCGTGATATCGTTTTGTTTCTGAAGATATTCCCGTGCCCCGTCCGTCGATGCATTATCCACGACGATAATAGAGTATTCATCCGCACCGGAAGTTCTGCGTATACTCTCCAGGCACTCGCGGATCAGTTTCTGCGACTGGTAGGATACGATCACGATCGCTGCCGGAGCAACACTTGTTTGCAGTGAATCCATCTTTTCCGATAAGCGCTGTTTTTCCGAAGCGTCCTTGCACAGATAACATGCATGCTGATACGAAAGCCACGCCTGTTTCCGGTTTGTATCCTTCCGTTCGTCTCCGATCGCCTCATACATACGGTATTCATCGAATGCTTTCTTCTCCCGGTACGCTGCGATCGCCGCCTGCGGTTCCACGAGCCTTTCTGCGGCCCGCTTCTCTGCATATTCTCCCTGCGCTGCCTGCAACATCTGCAGCGGTCTTAATTTCCTGCGGTATTCCGGATTGGTAAACAGCCCTTTATTATCTTCCCGTACCAGATGCCCCCGTTCAAAACAGATCGAATCAAAATCCATGCCGATCCATTCCAGATCCGAAAAGGTCTGCTCGCTTAGTTCCAGCAGATCCCCTCCCTGCCGGAAGGTATTCCACTCCCGCAACAGACATTCCTGCGGGTAATATTCCAGCATATAATTCCCGTACAGTTCATACGCACTGAACCCGTTGGCGGTAAGCATTCCTTCTTCCGTTGCACGCAGGATCTTTTCCCAGACCGTATCTCCCGCAAGTACATCGTTTGCTTCGATCTTCTCCAGGATCTCCCGCATGATCGCTCCGCGGATCAACATATGCCCGGTCGAAAAACTTTTCGTTATCTTTTTTTCCAATCCCGGGATCAGCCGCCCAAGCACCGCACCTTCGCCCTCTCCGGGTTTCGTTTGTATATCCAGCAGTGTAAGATCCTGCTTTCCGAAAAGCGAAAGATACCTGCACGGAACGGTATTCGCATCCCAAAACAGATACTCGTTGTTCCCGCAAGTTTTGGCATAAGCCAGCTTCAGGAATTCATCATAATACCGGTCTGCGGTCTCCCGGATATCCGCTTCGGACAAAAAGGCTGCATCTTTATGCGCACTTACAAGGCGATGCACCTCGGCATAATCAAGCACATGGTCCGCATCGGAAAAATGTTCCGAATCGATCCCGCTTACCGAAGCTCTTTTCAGAAACTGTACTTCTCCGATCTCGGTACCCGAAAAGAACTCTGCCACCTCATTCCAAAGACATAGCAGTGCATCCTCCTTCGTCTGAATATGCGATACCAGTTTCATCATACATCCGCTCCTCTTCTACATGATCCTTGCATCTGCGATCATCACCGGCTTGCCTGCCACTCTGCAACGCTGCATTACCGGATCCGGATCTCCGTAATAAGCGTCTGCCAGCCCGATGGAAAGATCCGCATCCGGCGTTTCATCCAGAATCCCCCATCCGGCAGATCTGTACTCTTCCACGATCCTGCGATATTCCAGCCACAGTTGCCGGTCAAACAGATCCGCAGAAATTGCCACCGACGGATGCGGTCTCCAGATCAGCGCGATCTCTTCCTGCTTCTCCGCAAAGATACGCAACACATCTTTCAGTTTGGTCAGTGCCTGTTCCTGATGCTGATACAAAGAACAAACCGCATTCATAAACAAAACGGTTTTCTTTTTTTCACCGTTTGCTTTATACAGCACACTCTCCCAAGACTTGGGAATATCTTTTTTGTTTTGCTCTTCCTGCTGCATCGCCATCACTTCCAGTTTTTCCTCCCAGATCTGTGCGGTATCCTCTCCGCAAAAGCTTACCAGTTCTTCGATGTAGAGCTGACGGATCTCTTCGTTTTCGATCCATACCCTGTCCGCGTGCATCACTCCCGGGATCTTCATAAAATACCGTGTCGTCTGTCGCAGTTTCTGATCTTCCGGTTCATACCCGCCCAATTTAAAATAGGGTACATAGATGAGCTGCTCCGTATATTTTTTCAGTTCCGAAGTAAAATACGCCGGCGGTAACATATAGGTGTAATTGAATCCGTCATAACCATTCTGTATATAGATCACATCCGGATGAACGGCGCGGATATCATAGTTCTGATAGTTTGTTATATTCAGATCCTGCGGATAGCCTGCCACATCATAATGCATTTCTCCCGGATTGCCGGCGGCATCTTTATCATAGAACGGCAGGGGCATAACGGTTACATGCACATCCGGATCCGCGATCGACTTTCGGTAGATCGGATCCAGGCTTTCCCACAGATCACTGCGAAACGGAAGGAACAGGATTTCTTTTTTCTCCTTCAGATCCGCTTGTATACTGTCTTCCAGCGCATCCAGTGACTCTCCCATTTCCTGCATCACCGCATCGATCCCCCGGTCTGACTCCCCGGTCAATACCTGCGCCGTCTCATAGATACATTCACAATAGCGCTCAATACACGAAACCGTAACCGTACCTTCTCCGTCCCGGTTTTCGATCTCTTCTCCGATGCGGATGATCCCCTCCTGGCTCTGTTCCAGCAAGTCCAGACACTGCTCCGGATTGTTTCCGGCTGCAGCAGACAGCATTCCGTGGATCTGCCGCAACAATCCGCAAAACTCGGATGCCCGTTGTTTGATACGCGGCGGACACTGTTCCCGTTCTTTGTTCAGATCCTCCCTGTGAAAACGGTATACATACGGATTTCCGCTTTCCAGTCTTTCCGCGATATAATCTTCCTGTATCTGATAGAGCGGATATTCGTGTATTCCGCCTTTTCGCACCACTCTCAGATAATCTCCGTATTCCACTTTCAATACCGCATCATACCCGGCCGGTACATTGATCATCGTCGTCTCAAAGGGGATCTGAACCACCCGGTCCACGCATTCGATCGGATACTTGTGATCGTGATGCGAACACCAGAACGGCATCAGTACCACCTCTTTTGCGCCTTCCGACGGATACAGGCACGACAGTCGCTCGCCGATCTGATACAACTGTCTGCGCAGATGATTCTTTCGATCCAGTTTTACCTGATAGGTTTCCTCCACCATCTGCAGCAATTCCAGTCCGGACTGCGGAGGATCATCCCCATCGATGCCTTCGATCGCACCCACTTCCAGTACCGAGTTCACCAGCTTTCGGCGCACCTCTTCCTCTCCCGGATCGGGTGCTACATAATCCAGCACAAACACATCGATCCCCGCAGCATAAGGAAAGCCATGATACTTTTCCAACTCTTCTTTTTCAAAACTGATGCCGCCGCGATTCACCACACGCGTGATCATCTGCCAGTACTCTTCATTTTCAAAGGTCAGGGTCACATACCGCTCCGGCAATTCCGGCACCGCATATTTGTGAAACTTGATATAATCGTCCCGCAGCATGCAGATATCCAGATCATCATCCCACGGCACATATCCGCCGTGACGCACCGCTCCCAACAAAGTACCGCAATCCGCAAACCACTGAATCCCGTACTTTTTGCATACGCGCGCCACTTCATCCAGTACTTCCAGCTGCGCCGCCCAAGAGCGTTTCATCATTCCGCTGATATAAAAGCCTTCCCTGACTTCATCGTAGAAATACTCTTTTGGAAAAGTCATGACTGCTCCTCCGCTTGTTTCTCGTCAATTAATTTCAGCACAAGATCCGTATCATCGCATCCGTAATCCTGCAGGTATACCCGCTTTCCGGCTTCTGTCGCTTTTTCCGAAAGCATCCCCTGATCTCCGTAAAAAAGATCACAACACCTCACGGCCTGCTCCATATCCCCGGACAGATCACAGATTCCGTATCCTTCCGTTCGATAATCGTCAATCATTTTTTCATAAGCCCGTTTCATTTGCGGCGCCGTCAGATCCATGGCCATATCCTTCTCTTCGATAAATCTTCCCGGCACCCACCATAGCAGATAGCGCTCCTGCTGCGTTTGAAAGAAGCGCAATATCTTTTCGATCTTTGCCACAGCCTCTGCGCTGCTGATGATCATTTCACGCACTGCAGTATAAAACAACACAACACATCTGCCGTCCGCCTGCAGCGCAACATTACTTTGGTCCGTGGTCTGAATGGTCCTCTCTCTCTCTTCGATCTTGTTGCCGACTTCACGCATCTGTTTTGCATAGAACGGATAGCCATGCAGTGACGGCTCCCGCGCCGGCATCATAAAACGATCTCCGAATCTTTTTTTCAACACCTCATCATACACCACCGGAACCGGCATACGGATATTTTCAAATGGCAATTCCACTACATTTTCCAGCCATTCTTTCGGAAATTTCTTGCTGCGGTCTTTTGCATATTCATCATATCGTGTCAGGTAATCCGCTTCTTCCGACGGAGTCAGACGGCACACCTGATCATACAGTATCTCCAACTGATTGCCGATGGGCCGGTCGGTTGAAAACTCATACCCGGTCTCGTGCTGCAGTTCCACCAGGGCATACGCCAGCATTTCATTTAAACGGCTGTCGGTTACAAACTTGCCCTCTTCCTGCGACTGCTTTGCGGATTGTCTGCTCAGCGCTATGGCCGAATCGATCCTGGCCAACAACCCCATAATATATTCTTCTTCCTCTTTATTTCTGGGAATATAATAATACGGATAGATATCGGGACCTACCAGAAACGGACAGCCATGCCATTTCTGCAGATGTTCTCTTTCAAACGAAAGATCCCTGCCGTTCACCATATGCGAAAAATTCATACAATACCAGTCTCGCGTATACGGATTAAAGATCTGATAATCCTCCCCCGTATGCTCCGCCAGTTGCGGAAACCGTTCCGTAAAACGGATGTAATCATCCCGGACCATGCCGATATCGATATCATCATCCCACGGGATAAAACCGCCATGCCGGACGGTTCCCAACAGCGTTCCGTACACGGCAAAAAAACGAATGTCCTGCGACTTACAAAACTCCTTCACATCTTCGAGTGCCTGCAAACCTGCTGCCCAGCAGCGTTTCATAACCTCGCCGACCACAAATCCGTCTCTTGTTTCCCGCTCATAGAATTGTTCCGAAAACTCCAGCCCCCGCATCCGATCTCCCGTAATACATGTTCTTTCAAATCTGCTTATTGTACTTTTCCTGTCAGGATATCCCCCAGAAAAGTTCCATCCTGCTTGGTATCTTCCAGTTTATAGGTCAGTTTATGCACATCACTCATTGCCAGGATCTGCTCCCAGCGCTTTTCCAGCGATGCCTTGCCCAGTTCATATTGAAGAATGTGCGCCGGCTCGTTACTGAACACCGGTATCTGCTCATACTCCTGCGTATACTGCTTGCACGCAATGCTCATCATCAAATGGAAGATATAATAGTGACTGACCTTATCTTCCTTTTTCCAAAAAGCAAACAGCATTTGCTTCGTTGCTTCCAGTATAGCGCTCTTGCGTTTGGCCAGCATAAACCAGTTATCGAAAATGATATATTCGCTCACATTTCCGGAACGATACAAAAACAGATCTTCGTTCTCCAGTACCGGCAATATCTGTTTTGTCCCGGATATAAATGTCGTTGCATCGATCCAGCATCCGCCGTATGTGGTCAGCAATTCCAGTCGTACCAGATCCGCATAATGCGCTTTGCCGATCTTTCCGTCACGGTATTTTGCTTCGATATACTCCGGCAGTCTGACATAATCCGCCATCGTATTCTCATCCAGGATCACGATCTTTTTGCCCAGTTTTTCCAGGGAACGATAACAACACTGCACGATCTCCGGAGCATTTTCAAGGCCCTGCAGCCAACTCCACCAGATCGTATCCCGTTCCGGCAGGATGTTTCCGATATCGCTTTGTTCTTTTACCGAAAGGCCAACCTGACTGTAATCCGTCTCACACAGTCGATAGGCCAGTGAGATGCTTCTCAAAAAACCGAATTCGTTTAGCGCCATCCGGTTCTCCATTTGCCTGGTGAGCAAACGCAGTTCAGCCTGAAAACGCGCATCCACCCATTCCGGATGTTCCTGCGTTTCCCGCATCAACAACTGATAGGCTTCTTCCTGTTTGTCCTGCTCGATCAGATCATACGCCTGCAAAAGCAATTTCGTAATATTATCCATACACTTTTCCTATTCTCATCCGAGACCGGTCAGATACAGTTCCAGCATTTTACCGGTCTGCTCCAACACACCGTTTTCCTGTGCGTGCAACAGCAGTTTTTCCATTGCCGTATTCAACAATCCTCTTTCCTGCAATGCCTGTCGATTCTTTCCGATCATCCTGCAACGCGCGTCATAATAATTTGCCATATTGGATGATACCCCTTCGATCCGCATATCTGCCCATAGCAGCGGTTGATCAACGATGCCGATCCGATCCTGCATCGCAAAACGCAGCGCCAGATCCCAGTCTTCCAATGCTCTCAGGTTTTCATCAAATCCGCCCAGTGTCAAAAAGGTATCGCGTCGGATCACCATCGTCGGCGTATCCGCAAAATTGCGCTCCAGCAGCACACTTACCTGATCTTCCTCTTTGGGCATCTGTGTTACGATCTCACGCCCGCCGCTCAATTCCGCACGGATCGGATGTGTTACCAGACAGCACTCCGGATGTTCCTCCAGGTATTTCATCTGGGTCTGCAATTTGTTCTCTTCCCACAGATCATCGCTGTCCTGAAATGCGATCCATGCACCCTTTGCCAGTTCTGCCCCGGCATTTCTGGCATGACCGGCTCCGCCATTCTTCTCCAGTTTATGAAAGTGCACCCGCTCATCCGTAAACTTACGCACAACCGCCTCGGTATCATCAACCGATCCGTCATCAATGATCAATACTTCCTGTATACAAAAAGTTTCCCCCTGACCCTTTTGTTGCAAAACACTTTTCAAAGCATTTCCGATCAGCTGTGCTCTGTTATAGGTCGGTATGATCACACTTACATTTCTCAATAACACATCCCCCGTAATTCTACACGATACGCGCGATCACCTGCTGCAGATACTCCGGCTCCTCGATCCCCGGTATCTCACGGCCTTTGATCCGCTCATCCGCACTGCAATACTTATACGGTATCTTGACCTGATACAGGTCCTGCAGCCCGCTTCGGTATTTTTCATAGATCAGATCCGTATGCCCGATATCCACTGCCTGATACCCCCTGCAACACAGATCATACGCCAGAACCGTAGCGGTCGGTCCCAACGCCAGCAGCATCAGGCTGTCCCTGCTCTGTTCCGAAGCCACACTCAATATCTCATCATAACGGTCAAACGCATTTTCCGCAGGACACAGGATACGCTTTATACTGTGACATCCTGCAAACAGATCGTTCCCTACGCCGCTTCCGGTATGTACGCCTTCGATGATGACACAATCCCGTCCCTGCCAGATACTCTTTATCTCTGCAACATCCTGTTCCGAATACATATTATGGAAAAGCGCATCCGCATAATAGCGATCACGATCCAGCAAAGCCGCATGCTGTCTGCGCACTTCGGGGCGCATATACGCTCTGACTCCATCCGCATCCAATTCGGGCAGACTGCTCAGATCCATATAAAAAGTCGGATTCAATCCGATCAGCAGATCCTCCCGGTTACTTTGAAGGACTTCCTTCAGCCGTTTGCCCAGCAACTCGGATTGTCCCTGAAAATTCCAGCGCTGCCTTCCCGCGATCGCCGCAAACTCACCGTCTCCCAGTCTGGCAATGGATCGGTGTTCCTCCCGGATCAGCCTTCTGGTTTCCCGGGATGTCAGAAAATGCGGTTTAAATACTTCCGGCTGAAAATCCGGATCCCGCAACTCATAAGGAAGGCTGTCGATCCGCCATCGATTGATCGATTCGAACCTCCACAGTTCCTCCATCCTCCCGCTCTTTTCCTCCAGATCTGTCTTCTGCTTTTCCAGCATATCCAGCATTTGTGAGCAGAGCATATTCATCTGCTTTTGCCAGTCACGCAACTGTGCATTTTCTTCTTCCAAAGCTGCGATGCGGCGATACAGTTCTTCCGGTCCGTTTTCCACGATCCCTCTCCTTCCTATTCTGCCCGAAGCAGTTGCAGATATTCCGAGCGTATTTTTATCATTTCATCCATCTCTATATCCGCATCGGTTTGCAGCAGGCGGATCAGCATCTGTTCTCTTACATTCAGCGTATCCATAAGGTAGCTTTTTTCATAATCCGGAAACAGTCTCTTTACAGTCTTTCGCAGATAATTAATGATATCCGGAATATAATCATAATTGGTGAAGATCACAAAAACCGTATTTAGATAGAATCGCCGGATAAAATTACTCTCCAGATCCTCCTGATAATATTCATACGCTCCCGTCTGCTTATAATATTCCAGAATATTCAATTCCATAAACAGACGATTATCCAGTTTGATCGAATTGCGCTTTTGCGTTATGGAATCCCCGTTATAGCAATAATGGTAGATCACTTTATCCATCACATACATATTCGGGAAATAAATCTTCAGTGTATCTTTCCAGAAATTATCTTCATAATCTACTTTCTCCGGGAAAAACAATTCGTGATCGATAATCCTTTTTCTCCGATACAGTGCGCCGACGGAAGTCGGCATTCCTCCGACATTTCCCTCGTTCATGCGCCTTTGTTCCCAGACATACAGATCATTTACCTTCTTCGCCTGATACCTCTGATCACAGCGATGTAACGCCTCATAGTTTCGGATCTCCTGCAGATCGGTCTGATCATCCGGCCGGTCAAAGATCATTTTTCCGCTGACGATATCATACCTGTTGCCATCGGAACAGAATAACAGCTGTTCCAATGCATCCGGTTCGATCCAGTCATCGGCATCCAGGAAAAAGAGATATTCGCCGGATGCATATTGGATACCGACATTTCTGGCGCCTCCGCATCCGTTATTCTCCTCGCAATCCACCACCAGCACCTGCTCCGAATATTTCTCTTCCCACTCCAGCAGTTTACCGATGGTATCATCCGCAGAAGCATCATTGACCAAAATGATCTCCAGTCCGTCCAATCCCATCGTCTGCGCTACCACCGAATCCATACAGCGATCGATATAGTTTGCCGCATTATAACAAGGTATTACCACGCTTATACTTTTCATCCGTCACCTGCCCACACCCTACGGTATCATCGGATCTCCGATCATAACCGGTTTGCCCATATTCCTGCATTTATGCATCACTACATCCGCATCGCCGTAATACGCATCGGCAACTGCGATCGCATCCGTTGCATCTTCACTTTCATCCAGTACGCCCCAGCCGGCTCTTCGGTATTCCGCTACGATCTTTTGATAATCCAGCCAAGTATCCCGGTCAAAGAGATCCATGGAATATTGAATCGCGGGATGCGGGTGAAATACCAAGGCCACCTGATCCCGCCGTTCATAAAACATCTGTAAGACACGCTCGATCTTTTCCGTCATTTGGCGGCGATAACGGTACAGCGAACTGACTGTTACCATATACAATACTGTTTTTTTCTTCTTTCCGTTTGCATCCGACAGCAGCGCTTTCCATTTCTCGGGAATCAAATTTTTATCGGTATCCGCCGTCTGTTCCTCCGTATACTGCGTGATCTTTTTCTCCCAGATTGCTTTGGTTTCTTCTCCGCAAAAAGATGTTAGTTCGCTGATATACAGATCCCGCATCTGCTCCGATTCCACCAATACTTTATCCGCATGCATCAGCCCCGGTATCTTTACAAAGTACCGTGTTGTCTGACGGAATTTCTCATCGCTGTTTTCAAACGCCCCGATCCTAAAGTACGGAACATAGATCAATTCTTCCGTATACTTTTTCAATTCCGAAGTATAATACTGCGACGGCAATGTGATGCTGAAATGGAACAGATCATAAGCATACTGGGTATAGATCACATCCGGATGGTGTTCTTTAATATCATAGTTTCGGTAATCCAGCAGTCTGACATTCTTAGGATAACCGGAAATCTCATAATGCAGGTCGCCTAATTTGCCCAAAAAATCCCTGTCATAATACGGCAGCGGCATCACATACACATCATTGTCCGGATCTTCCGTCGCCTTTTGGTACATCGGTGCAAAGCTATCCCAATAGCGGTCACGAAACGGCAAAAACAATATGGTTTTCCGATCCCGCAGATCAGTCATAATACTGCCACGGATATTACGGAGTATTTCTGCCAAATTCCCCAGACTTTCCGAAAGTTCCCCTTCCTCACCATACAATATCTGTGAGATCTCATACAGTTTTTCGCAGTATCTTTCGATATGCGAAACCGTAGCAAACCCTTCCCCGTAGGTCTGCTCGATCTCATTTCCGATCTGAATCGCACTATCCTGGCATTGTTCCAGCATCGTGATCACTTCTTCGGTCGAAAACATCTCCATAGCCCCGGAGATATGCTTCTGTACCTGTTCTAACAGTTCGCAGATCTTTAAACTTTTTTCCCGTAACCGCAGCGGCTTTGGCTCACGCTCCGTGATCAGATCCTTTTCGTCAAAGATATACTCAAACAGATCCGGCATCTCTACGATCGCTGCCAGTTCTTCCACCTGATTCTGAAAGATCGGATAATCATGCATTCCTCCGCCTCTCACCACACGCAGGTAATCCCCGTACTCGATCTTCAACACCTGATCATATCCCGCCGGTACATTGATCATACGGTCTTCAAACGGAATCTGTGTAATATTATTTACGCACTCGATCGGATATCTGTGTGTATTGTAATAAGACCAGAATGGCATCAGCGCTACTTCTTTGGCGCCTTCCTCCGGATACAGTGCTGCCAGTTTTTCCGCCAGTCCGTACATCTGTCTTCGCAAATGTGTGCTATGATCCAGCGTAACACCGCATGTTTCCTCAGCCATCTTCAGCAGTTCCATCACATCATCCGTAAAGGTCTCCTCCGCGCTGCCGTTATCTGCGATCGCCAATGCCGACTGGATCAGTTTTTTCCGTACCTCTTCTTCACCCGGGTTGGGTGCCAGATAATCCAAAACAAAGATATCCACGCCCGTGCAAAACGGACAGCCCTGTGTCGCTTCAAACTCTTTTCTTTCCAGCGTCATCTTACTGCGATTCACAATGTGCAACTTGATCTGCCAGAGTTCCCCATTCTCATGAGTCCGAACCAGATAGCCTTCGGGCAATTCGTCCTGAACATACTGATGAAAGCGTGTATAATCCGCCCGGAGCATACAAATGTCCAGATCATCATCCCATGGTATATATCCCCCATGACGAACCGCTCCCAACAGCGTTCCGCAGTCTGCAAACCATTTGATATTATGCCTCTCGCATACCGCAGCAATCTGATCCAGTACATCCAGCTGTGCCGCTCTCACGCTCTTCATTATGCTGCTGATATAAAACCCTTCTTTTACTTCATCATAAAAGAACTCTCGGGAATACTTCATAATCTCTGCCTCACTTAAGCATCTGCCGTAGTTATTATTGATCCCAGATCTCACGCAGACTATCTTCTTCAAACTCTTCCTGCACGATCTCCAACACCTGACGCGCACTCAGTTTTTCCTGATATCTGGGATTATTCATCAGATTTGCGGTATCCGGCCGGACCTGATGTCCCTTCTCAAAAGAGATGGCTCCAAAATCCTTTCCCAGCCATATCCAGTCCTTTTCCTCCACCTGATCGATCTCAAAGAAAAAACCGGCGTAACGCAAGGAATGCCACTCCCGCAGCCTGTATTCATCCAAATGCCGCAGTGCCGTATAGGTACCATAGGTTTCAAACTCACTGAAACTGTTTTGAAACAGTTTTTCCGGTCTTATGGAATAAAGGATCTTTTCCCACCAAATCCTCCCCCGGATCTGCGGATTCGCCTCGATCTCGCGAAGCAGCTCCTGAACAATATCACACCGGAAAAGCATGTGTTCTGCAATAAATGAGGGCGCCATGACTTTTTTCAGTCCCAGCAATCTCTCCATAGTAACAAAATACTCTTGGTGTACTTCTCTCTTATAATCAAAATATGGAACGCCGTTTTCGGAAAACATTGAAAACTTTTTGCAAGGAACCGTATCCCCGTCCCAGGCCAGATAAAACCTGTCTTTGCAAATAAAGGAATACGCATATTTAATAAACTGCTGATAATACCAGCCCACCCCTACCTTATTTCGTTCTTCTTCCGGCAGGTATTCTCTTTCCAGGCTTTCCCACAGACTTCGTACCTCCGCAATGGATAGGATCTCGTCTTCGGCAATAAAACCAACCCGGTCTTCACAGCCCCGGAAGACACCCTCTTCGATCTCGCGCTGCAAAGCTTTTCCGGTTGCTTCATTTCCGCAGAACAAAACCCTTCGCACAGGAAGATCTTCCGCGATCCGCCGGTGATGCATATGCATACGATCGAAATCTTTTGATGTCACTACCACAAGCGCATCATAGTTCTCTTTATCCATTACCGTCCCCCCAATATCTCACAGATTTAAGTATACCATAAATTGCCCGTAAAAACCACACATCTACAATAAAAGGCCGTCCATTCGGACGGCCTTTCGATGAGCAATTGAATGATACAATCTGCAACATTCCTAATTAGCCAAGCAGCGACAGAACGCTTTGGTTTGCCTGATTGGACTGTGCCAACATAGACGTACCAGCCTGAGCCAGAATGTTGTTGTTGCTGTAAGCAACCATCTCTGTAGCCATATCGGTATCTCTGATCTGGCTCTCTGCTGCGGTAGTATTCTCAACTACGTTATCCAGATTCTTGATGGTGTGCTCCAGACGGTTCTGAACAGCACCGAGATCAGCTCTCATAGAGGAAACACTCTTGAGTGCTTCTTTAACGCTGGTGATTGCGGTCTGTGCACTTGCAGAAGTAGAAATGCTAACCTTGTTGGTACCGGTCGATGCAACACCCAGATTGGAAGCCTTCATAGCCTGAATCTTAACGGTGATGAACTGGCCAGCCTCTGCACCTACCTGAAGCTTTACATCGCTGAAGGAACCTGTAAGCAGATTCTTCTCGTTGAAAGTAGTGGTGCTGGCTACACGGTCGATCTCGCTCTGAAGAGCCTTGAACTCCTGCTGAAGGTATGCACGGTCAGTAGAAGTATTGGTTCCGTTGGAAGCCTGGTTAGCAAGAACGTTCATTCTCTGCAGCATATCGTGCACTTCAGTCAATGCACCTTCTGCGGTCTGCACTGCGGAAATACCATCCTGTGCATTACGGGAAGCCTGGGTAAGACCCTTAACCTGACGTCTCATCTTTTCGGAGATAGCCAAACCTGCTGCATCATCTGCTGCACGGTTTACGCGATAACCGGAAGACAACTTCTCAGTGGACTTCGCCTGCGCGCTGGTCGTAAGACCTAACTGTCTGTTGCTGTTCATTGCTCTTAAATTGTGCTGTACTACCATAACTCATTCCTCCTTGAATTTGTTTGAGTGGCGTCCTTGCCACGTTGATTGGTTTTTGGGGTTCTACCCCGCTTGTATTATATGTATCGGAAGAGATCTCCCAATACTTAATACCGTTCTTGAAAAAATTTTATCTTTTTTCAAAGTCGATCAGCTTCCGTGCCGATAGATAAATATTACCATACTTTTGCACTTTTTCCAAGTGGTTTTTGTGAAAAATTCAACCAAAAATATTCCTCTTCTATAATAAAATATGCCCCCGGCCTGATATGACCGGGGGCTATTGTTACATTTTTGCTCTTCTTATCGCTTTTTCCGCACGATATCCGTTGCAAAGATCACATCATTAACAACCTTTACACGGGTTCCCTTTACGCCGGCAGAATGGGTCTCGATAATGCCAGCGCCTTCCAGCTTACGCACCGCGTTGACCACAACGGATCTGGCGATCTCGATCTCTTCTGCCACGTGACTGGTGACAACCAGCGCTTCCTCGCCCGGCTTTACCTGGCTCAGGATCGCCGATGCCGCCTTACGCTCCGACTTGGTCATTGCTTCCAGTGCTGCGTGTACCACCTGCTCACGGCGGTCACTCTCATCCGCTTCTTCCGTCAGCGAACGCATCAATTCCAGACCGATCACCGATACGGCGTATTCCACCAGGATGATATCATCCATATCATACCAGCCGCGATCTTTATATAGGAACAAAGTACCCAATCGCTCACCACCGATAATGATCGGGGATGCCACTGCGTGATAGCGTGCTCCCTCCGTAGCCACATCGGTCGAAAAGCCCAATGTCATCAGGTTCACATTATCCTGTGTGGACAGGATCGAAAGAAAACGCTCATTCAGGCTCTTATCGATCAATTCGCCTTCTTCATACGCCAGCAATTCGCCGATGCGCTGCACGCCTTTTGCCTGTGAACAACCCAGCACCTTACCGCGCCTACTGAACACAAATACATCGGAAGCCAGCACATCCTGTATAACATCGCAGATGTCCGAAAACACCACCTTACATGACAGGTTATTGTGCAACAGTCTTCCTATCTTTCTGGTTTTATCCAATAATGCAATACTACTCATCTTCCTTTACTTCCCCCACGTAACCACATTGTTCATCCGCACACACCAGTTTGCTGCCCTTTCTGAGCATCACACCGCCGCACTGCGGACATTTTTCCTTTACCGGCCGGTTCCATACCATAAAATCGCATTCCGGTATGTTCTCGCAGCCATAATAACGACGTCCTTTTTTCGTCATACGAATGACGACTTCTTTACCGCACTTCGGGCAAGCCACTCCGACCTTTTCATAATACGGCTTGGTATTGCGGCACTCCGGAAATCCCGGGCAAGCCAGGAATCTTCCGTGCGGTCCGTACTTGATCACCATCTTACGGCCGCAATTCTCGCACTCGACATCCGATTCCTCATCGCGGATCTCAATATGCGACATTTCCTCTTCCGCGTGCTTTACCGCCTCATCCAGGTCCGGATAGAAATTGGAGATGATCGTCCGCCAATTGGTGCTGCCCTCTCCTACGCTGTCCAGCAGGCCTTCCATCGTAGCCGTAAACTTCACATCCACGATTGCCGGGAACTCGTCCTTCATAACCTTGTTAACGACTTCACCAAGCTCTGAGACATACAGATTTTTGTTTTCCTTCAATATATAGCGGCGCCCCAAAATGGTCGTGATCGTCGGCGAATATGTAGACGGTCTGCCGATGCCCAGTTCCTCCAGTGCGCGTACCAGGCTTGCTTCGGTATAATGCGCAGGCGGCTGGGTAAAGTGCTGCTTCTTCTCCAGGGAATCAAAACTGATCTTGGTCTTTTCATCCACATCCTTAAGCAAAAAGCTGTTTTCCGCTTTCTCGTTCTCCGTATCGGTATAGACCTTCATAAAACCGTCAAAACGGATGCCGGATGCACTTGCGGAAAATGTGATCCCCTTTGCCTTCAGTTTCATCGAAAGCGTGTCGTAAACTGCCGGAGCCATCTGGCTGGCTGCAAAACGCTTCCAGATCAACTGATACAGGCGATACTGCTCTCTCGGCAGCTTTGCCTTGAGCATCTCCGGTGTTTTGGAGATATCGGTCGGACGAATGGCTTCGTGCGCATCCTGGATCTTCTTATCGTCCTTCTTTGCCGCGCCTTCCGCCTTTAAATACGATTCGCCAAACTGTGCCACGATATAGTCGTGTGCCATCGCAGCGGCCTCTTCCGATACACGGGTGGAATCCGTACGCAGATAGGAAATATAACCGTCCTCGTACAAACTCTGTGCCGTACGCATCGTCTTCTGCGTGGAATAGTTCAGCGCCTTACTGGCCTCCTGCTGCAGCGTAGAGGTCGTAAACGGCAGCGGTGTCTTTCTGGTACGCTCGCCGTGCTTTACCTCCTGAATGGCGAATTCTGCCCCCTGTAGCAATGCTTCGATCCTGTCCGCCTCTGCCTTGCTGTCAATGGTCTTCTTGCCGTTCTCATCGCTATAGAAGGATGCCGTAAAGTTCTTCTTGCCGGATCCCGCTTTCAGGATCGCTTCTAATGTCCAGTATTCCTTCGGGATGAATGCAGCGATCTCATCCTCGCGGTCGCAGATGATGCGCAGTGCTACGGACTGTACACGCCCCGCAGAGAGCCCTCTTTTGATCTTGGCCCACAGCAACGGCGAAATACGATAACCTACCATACGGTCCAAAATACGCCTTGCCTGCTGTGCGTCTACCAGGTCCATATCGATATCTCTGGGATGCTTCAAGGACTCTTTCACCGCATTCTTGGTGATCTCGTTGAATGTGATACGATGCACCTTCTTCTCGCCCAATTTCAGCGCTTCATACAAATGCCAGCTGATCGCCTCTCCCTCACGATCGGGGTCGGTTGCGAGATAGATATTATCTGCCTTCTTTACCTCTTTCCGAAGCTTTGCTAGCACATCTCCCTTACCGCGGATCGTGATATACTTCGGCTCATAGTCGTGCTCTACATCGATGCCCAGTGTTGATTTCGGCAAATCACGAACATGTCCGTTACTTGCCAGCACTTCATAATTCGTTCCTAAAAACTTCTTGATGGTCTTTACCTTTGCAGGCGACTCCACAATGACCAGGTTCTTTGCCATACTAACTCCTTCAACTGCTTCTTTCTGCCCCTTCTCTTCGGGCAGTATTTTTCTCAATATGATGTCACGCTCTACAATATACTATAAAAGAAATTATAATGCAAGTAAAATTGTGTGAACAAAATGGTGAATTTTTTGTTTTGTAAAAGATGTCTTATACAATTATAAAAAGGGAGCCGCGCGAGGCTGCTCCCTTTTGATCTTAATTTATCCAATTATAATACATCTACGTGGCATCAGTTAATCTCAATATCTCCTGCACCACTAAGCGCAATGTTTGTAGATACCGTTCCTCCGGCCGGAATACCATTACCATAATTATCAAATGTTACAGTAAGTGTATCTCCACTAACAGTTCCCGTACATCCACCGCCAATAGTTGTAACAGTTCCTGCTGTAACATGCATTGTTACTGTAATAGAAGAAATCTTGTTTCCTGTCGGGTTAGTAAAGGATACATTATATTGTGCATTATCTGCCCAGGCATTTCTTCCGGACAATGCATATCCACCGCTACCGTCCGGTATTGTTAACGGCTCGGGCGCCTTGGTATAAGTAAATGCCAGATCTACTTCATCACCTGCTGCAATATCAGTATAACCGGTAATCGTAATTATATTACCGCTACAGCTCATACCAAAACCGGTAGTCGAACAACTAATAGACTCCAATGAAATTCCGGCATCTACCGTGAATGTCCAACTACTGCTACCACTGTTTGCAGTACCGGTATTCTTAATGGTAATCAATCCTTCCGTAGTACTTATCAGACTAACACCGGTAGATTCCAAGTTGGATCCTGCTGCTGCTCCGGATGCACCCAGAGGCGGTGTCGGATAGGCTGTCGGTGTTGTTACCACAAAGTTGTACTCTGTACCATCAGCTCCACCGTAAACCGTAGCAATTCTTTCCATGATCTTATCATGCTGAGCAGCTGTACCACTTTGCTGCGGATACCAATATCCATAAAACTCACAGGTATTTGTACCCATATGCGCCCATTCCATCTTGAATCTTAAAGCAATAAATCCTTCACAATCTTCTACCACTTTCTGCCAATATTCAGGTACATTGTTAGGCAGATGTGTTGTCGTATGCATTACTACACAATTTGCATCATGAGTACATAATGTACCATAATGATATGTAGCATTTCCACCACCCAGATTCAAGAAGTCAGCATTATTAGTCACCAGTGAATAATTAGCCCCTAAAGTTCCTCCTGCAGAAAGTGTATTTCCGCCTGTATGAGTATAAGTTGAATAATGCAATATTCCGCTCTGCGGTATTGCAACTGTTTTCATACTGGAATCAGCATAGTTTGACATTGTAATTGCATTACCATCAGTGTTAACAATTGTATTTCCATCTTCATCGATCTGGAGTCCCTTCCAAAGAACTTGCTGAAACCATTCAGTCGGTGCAGGGCTTACTTTACAGTCTATTTCTTTTCCGCATCCCCAGGAATCATCAAATTGAAACGCATCTGCTGATGCCGGAAGTTTCTTAAGAACCATTACCGGAACAATATTAACTTTCGTTGCGTCATCAGGACAAATACCGGTAATTGGGAAAACGCTTGTTGCTTCTGCAGTCATATTGTCATAAATATACAACGGCATATTTGAAAAAGTTACTTTTTCAGTATACATCTGGATTTCAATTGAATCACTCCAATCCGCCCCGGCTTTTTTTGCCAAAATCACAGCGTTGCCCATCGGTACTTCATCCGTCCAGTTTTTATTCAGCGATTCAACACATGACAACTTACCGGTAGATGTTCCTAATGTATATTTTGCTGTACTGCCGTTTATTTCTTTCCACTTGAACTCAACATAATCATCCCCTACATAATCATGCAGATCAAAAGTATGCTCACGCAGTACATTCACAACCTTGTCATTATTACCGCCACCACTGACCGGGCTGACCGTCGGCTTCGGCGTTCCGCCGGAACCAGGCATATTACGAAGGTAAATACTGTGTGCAGAAGTATCCGTTTTATAAGAATACTGCTCATTCTGCATTTCCAGATAAATTGTTACATAGTCACCGTCTTTGTAATTCTGCAGATACTCATCTGTTACAGCACCGGAACTCTTTTCTTGGAAAACATACACGCGAAGAGATCTAACACCTTCTGCCATAGTCGAATATGTCGCATCTCCGGTTCCCACCTGTCTGGACATTACTAATGAATCAAACTTATGATACTCCGTACCGAAATCATCACTCGGTCGTACAACGCCGCCTCCGGGCAAAGTACCGTCACTTCTCTGAACATCAAAAGCTAAGCCGATCTTATATGTCACTTCATCATAATCACCGGTCGGCACGCCAGTTGCACTTAATCTCGGTTCCGCAGTCACAATAGTAAGTACATCCGAATCAATCCCATTATAGGTCTTGGTTTCATACTGTACATCTATCGCTGCCCCCATTAACAGATCTTCAATCTGCTGAATTACCAGCTGCGATTCTTCCTGCAGATTCACCTCATAAAACCCGTGGCTATACAGATTCTGGCTATTGATCATCAACGCACCAACCTCTGCCATAACGACCAATAACAAGGCAACCGCCACAAGGAGTTCTACAAGTGTGTATCCTTTATTACTTTTCATTGCCCTCCTCCTTTCTCTCCTCACAATATTAATACAGATTTACTTCAATACTTCCGGTTTCTCTATACACGATCACCTCATAATTCCTTCCACCGTTGTGCAAAAGGAACACATTATTGGGATCACCGGCATAAGTCTGTACAGTTCCGGATGTGTTAAACTTCAGCGAAATTCCCGGATATGGCGGAATTGCAGCTGCGGAAGCTTCCATCGAAATCGGATTCAAGCCATAATCCGTGGTTGCTAATGATTCCATCGTCACACCACTGTTACAGATCAATTCCGGTAACGGATCCTCGCCAATCACCGCATAAATATTACCATTTTGCTGGTAAAGCTTTAACTCGCCTCTTTTGGTGCCTTTCGTCATACATCTCGTTCTTGCAATACGAATCACATTTTCCAGTCTTCTGGCAGATTTCTGTACATTTGCGTTGTTGATGACATTGTAGGAAAATACCACGATCGTCAATATAATCGCCGAAATTCCCAAAACGATCATCATCTCTACAAGTGTGAAACCTTTATTGTTCCCTTTTCTCATACACATTCCCCTTTCCATACTGCTTATTCCTTGGTCCAGTGTGTAACGATCAAAGCGGGCGAAGCAGTTTCATCAAATCCGGATGTAGAACCTGTAGAAACCGTGGTGCTTGCTCCGGCACTCATAAAATCATCCATTATTGCGCCCATATCATCCGAAAAGAAATTCCCATATGCGAAATAATTCACATATTTTCCACTAACCTGATTCGTAGTTCTGAAATAACCGGTTCCATGCTCATCAAATTTTCTAAGACTTATACTTCCCAGTTTAAAAGCATCCGTTGTCCCACTTGATGCAGCCGCCGCAGTATCGGGAACTATATCACTTCTCTTCAAACCACTCGCCGGGAAGGAAACATGATAACTGGATCCGGGTATCTGACAATCCTTATTGGTTGAAGGTGCAGAACCATAAGCGAAAAGCAGGTCACAAGCCTCTGCATAGGTTTTATCTGTCATATGTCCCCAGGTATTCGGATGCGCCTGTAATCCTTCCTCCATTACGATCAGATCCTGCGTAAATCCTGTACCTCCATTCGGATATCTTCCAAGATTTATGAATGTAGAATTTCTAAACTCGCCATGAATCTTTACATTATTAAATCCAATTACTAAAGCATTATTATATGTTACAGTATTATTTGTGCTTGCCATAGACAAAATGGCTTTTACCGGTTCTCCGTCAATCTTTAAGGAAGCATCCGTTGACACAGAGCAGAAATCCGATACATTTGCATCACCACACATAGTTCTAAACTGTGCCGGTGTTAACTCCAGATTTGTCTTATTTCCGGTATAACCAGTAATTCCGTTCGCATCTTCACCTACAAATAAGTGCATATTAGGCGGGGCAAGTTTAGCAGCGAGTCCATCTGCATAGTTATCATCATAATGTGTCCAATCCACTGAGGTATCATTTACCGTTACCGTACCGGAATGTCTCACACGATTGGAATTGGTTATACTGCCTCGTACTTTCAAATCACCTGCAACATACAGAATGGATTTTGAGCCCAATTTAATATTTCCGTTTACTGTACAATTACCGCTGATGAACAGAACACCTCCATCTTCCACTACAACATTTCCCTGGAAAAATGCAAACGGCCCCGCTATAGTACAAACAGCTTTACTACCAACCTTAAACGCATTTGTTGCACCAATCTGTGTATTACCGTTTGCTCTTGTATATAAACTACCGGTAAACACATGATTACCACCATCAACAAGTACCGGTGTATCCGAAAGAATACTGAAATCACTGATTGATCCTGATCTGGTTGTTGCATACTTCGGAAAAGCTATTTCCAAATCAAATGAAATGGTACTCTCATAATCACTATACTGTGTCATATCTGCTACATCATAATAATTTGCAGACATACCATCCGGAGTTAATGTAGTAACTGTGATCTTTACACCATGAAGAATTACGCCTTCACCCGTTTCTTCATATGTATTATAAGTATAACTGCCATAATCCTTCCAAGGATTATCATTTGCATGCTTTTCTCTGTAGATCGTGCTTACCTTTACTCCGGCGATTCCGTCAACTACTTTAGTACCAACCGCATTTCCATCCACATCTCTGCCATCAATGTGAATCAGATTCCGCAACTTATCGCAGTCATATACTTTGAAACCATCTATAGTCTGCACATGAAGCAGTTCTTCCAATTCCCCATATGTTGTTTCTGTATCCACATGCAGTTCTGTCTTTTGCCGCAACTGCGCAAGCATATCTTCCATAGCAAACTCTGCGGTATAAAAATTATCCGTTGAAAAATAACGCATACTTTTCATCTGATAATTCATTGTGGACATATACAGCAACGAACTGGCAAGAATCGTGATGAATAACACCCCGATCAATACAGCAACCAGCGCTGCACCTTCATTTTTTCGTTTCTTCATCGTTTTTCTCCTCCTTACTGATACTGTATACCCGATTCCATTATTGCCAAAGGTGTGCCTTCGAAATAACTATCCTCAAATCTGCTCGGCCATTCTCCCGATGATTCGTTAAAACCATAAGAATCTCCGGTTACCGGATCATTACCTACATACATATATTCATAAACATACACCGTGACCTGGTAGGAAAAATAATCATCTACTTTTATATCTCCCAGATCATCCAACCAATCATTCCCTTTTGCATCCTTCCCTTCATCCACTGATTCCGGTGTAAATGTTACAACCACATCAAAGAAATATCTATCCTTTTGTACACGATTATATACCATATACGCCAGTTTCGGAACTTCCCCAAAATCAGGAACCGCCGTATATTTATCCGGAGATCCTCCATAATATATTCGCTTATCTACGGTTGCCGACGTTTTCACATCATCAATCTCATACGGATGATCGGCATCATCCGGATTATCCTCATAGGGCATCTTAGGAGTTTCTGATGCAATTGCAGTTCGAAGTTCTGCTACAGCCTTTGAGGATACCAATTTATCATACGAAATTCCGGCATAGGCGGTATCCGTAATCGAATAGCCATGCGGCTGTGTCCTATCATAAGAGATCATTGCCGGAAAATATGATTCATCCAAATAAACCGTATGACCATGATTAAAATAATTCTTATTAATCGACGAAAACGCCAACGCTCCATTTCCGGTTCCTGTCGTGAAATCAAAGCCTGTTATGGATGTATCCAGACCTTTCCATACCTGCTGATATGTCTTACCGGAAAAGCCTTCCATGATCGTTTGCGCCACATCCGTCGCAACCATCACTTTTCTTGCCTTCTCATTAACTTTGATAGAGTTAACAAATGTTCTCATAATAGGAGTAACGATAATGGCAAAAAGCGCAACAGCGATCATTACTTCAAAGATCGTCAAACCTTGATTTATTCTTTTTCTCCTACGAATCATTTTCACCAATCATCCTCCTTAAACTGCACATCCATTTGTGGAAATAGCGTTTCCCATCTCTTTTTTGAGAGATGGGCAACGCCTAAATACTTCTTATTCTACTACCTGCTGCTCTTCTTCCTCTTCTTCACTCTCGTACCATTCGATACGTTCCTGAATAACCTGAGGATCCAAAGGGCCGAAGATACCATCCTCCTCATTACCACGATTCTCAAACTCATCCAGATCCGGCCAGATCTCTGCTGCAGGCAGTTCTCTGTCAAGACCCGAGATTGCATACTGCTCCATCGTGATACTACCCTTAATAACACCTGTACTAGGATCAAATGCCATATCTATTGACTTATAGATCATCGGATCACGATCCGGCATTGCATCATCCTGATTCTCCTGATAGTAGCCATTCAGATACCGGGTCAAATACTTCATACCATCATAATAGCAGAAATAGGTCAAAACAGAAGTATTAATAATACCTTCCAACTGTTCCTCTGCTCCCTCTTCCGAAATTGGTATAATATCATTTGCACCATAAGCTACAGTATCAATATAGATGGTGGTATTGCCATCAATATTAGTCATACCCGGACGCTGCAACTCTTCGTCTTCTTCAATCTCTTTCATGTTATCCAGAGCAAGAAGCTGTGAATTATATTCCATATTTAACAGGAACATTGTGTAGTTTTCAGGTCTGACATCCGCCGGGAAGGATACGATCAAATCATTGCGCGCCTTATCCAATCGCTCTGTTTCAGCGATGTACCAATCTCGATACTGGTTCATCTCCATCAATTGATTGTATCGTTCTTCCAACTGAATGTTCTTTGCCTTTTGAACCTCGGTATCCTCTCGCGTATCCTTAGTATAGAATACATACGGCAACGCAATCACCGCAAAGATCAAAAGCAACATAATGATTTTGGCATCTCTGTCTGATAAATTAAACATTATTGTGCACCTCCTTCTGCGGGTGCCTCTGCAGGAGCTGATCCCGGTCCGCCGGGCGTCACCGCTTCATCTTCTGCGGGATCAGCCGGTCGGTTAATAGTACAACTTGCCGAATATGTTGTCTGGCGCAAGGTAACCAACATGTAATTCTCCACGCCCTCCGGGAATACCATACCTTCCTCATATTCTACAAGCACGCCGTCTTCTGTTTTGATTTCTTCTTCCTCTTCCTCTTCCAGATCCGAAAGCGAATAAATCGGCTTCTCTTCCTTTGCTTCAAAACTTTCAGTCAGATATACCGGATTACCTTCTTCATCCACTAACGGATTGCCTTCTTCATCGCACAACCAGATCAATGTCTTATAGGACTCTACGATTGACGGGATGCTGAAGTTTGTCACATAATCCAAACCGGAAATACTTACCATAGTATCCGCAACTTCGTTCTTCGTCGGATCATGCCAACCGGATGTAATATCAAAGGCCACTTCTCCGGATGCAAAGGAAATCTGGGATACATAAGATTCTGATGGCATCAGTTCTTCCATATCTTCAATAAATGTAAGCACCATTTCATCGTTATTATGAGTAGAGCGTTCAAACGCCTTCACCAGATCGTACTCTCTCTGAGCTCTCTCATAATCCTGCGCGATCAATTCGATATCTTCGATCTTTTTGATATCATCTTCCAATTGTCTCTGGCGCTTCATTACCTGATCATGCTGATACCAGGTAACCCCAGCAAACCCTGCAGAACCAACAGCCGCAATCACCAATCCGATCTTCAAATACTTGAGCAGGTCGGAGGATTCGATCACCGACTTCTTTGCGGAGCCGATCGTCAGATTCATCGGATCAATGACAGAACCAATATTCGGCAGATAACGAAGAACTTCTTCTGCGGTCAACGCAGCCTGTCCCTTAATGGAAACACCTGCCAGAGTCTCAAAATGCTCTACCGGAGCACCCAACTCTCGCTGCAGGATCTTTTCGATACCGGCAATTGCAGAACCTTCACCGAAGATCTTGATGCCCTGAAGCAACTCGCCCGGGTTCTTTGTTCTGTGGTACTCTACCGCACGGCCGATACCGTTAACCAAGTAAGAAACCGTCTGTGCATATTCATCTGCGGTAACATGCTGATCCAAAAGAGCCTCGTTGGAAAGAAGAGTTTTTGCATCCTTCTCGGAAATCTTCTTAACATCCATCAAAGCGTTGATAACAGCGTTTTTACCGTAGTTGACACTTCTCTGAAGGACAAGTACCTTACCACGCATTACATTGACATAGGTGGCATCTTTTTCAATCTGAAGTACCAGATCGGTGCGTCCTTCCTGCATCTGTAATGAGAGCAGCTGGATAACCGAGTTACCGAAATAGTCAATCGACTGTACCTTTAATTTCAGTTCCTCCGCCACTTCATAGTAGCCCTTTACGAGATCCAACGGTGCTGCTACCGCCGATACACGATACTTGCGCCCCTCTTCTGTCATGTAGTCTTCCAGGACAGAATACGCGAACAGATAATCGCCGGAATTACTCATCGGAAAATATTCGCTAGAGTTTGCCTGCAATACCTGCCCCAGTTTCCTCGTGTTCTTAAAGTAGTTGATCTCAACTTCCTTGCTCGCAATCTTCTTACTGGAGACTGTGAAAATGGCTTCCTTTGCTGTGAAACCACGTCCGAAAATCGCCTGTCGGATTGCTTCCGCTGCAGCTGTCACATCTACCAGATAACCATCATTAAAGCATCCGGCCGGTGTAGCGATTTCTGCTGCGTTGCTAAGGACTACCGTTTTGTTGTTGTTCTTCTGCATCTCCGCTACGCGAATCGCGTCCGATGAGATGTAGATAGTCAATACCTTACTGGCCATCCTTGCTGTTCCCCTTTCGTAAATTTAAGAATATTTATGGATAAAAGCCGGTTACCCGGGCCAAATCCCAAAATAACAATATTTTACTGTAATTCTATATTACTGATGCCTCATTGCAGATGTCAAAAAACCGATATACCAATCGATTATCTTCTGTCCGCAGATCATTGTTATGATTGCCCCCGCAGAGAGATACGGTCCAAAGGCCAAAACACGTCCCTTTTTTAAAATAATCATCATTCCCAGATGAATAACCGCCCCCAAAAGGCATCCCAGTATCATCACCAATAGGATGTTCTTCCATCCCAAAAGCAATCCGAGCGCAGCCATCAACTTCACATCGCCGCCACCCATTGCTCCCTGGCCACGATATTTGATCAATCCGATCAGTAGAAACAAACCGCTTACTGCCACTGCACCAATCAGATATTCCGACCAATGTTTCAGATCCGTCAGCAATCGCACCACTCCAAGTATGGCGATCAACAGATTCAACTCCGGCGGTAATTCCTGAATCTCGCTGTCTACCAGAGACTGAGCCAACAGGATCGACGCCGTAAAACCATACAACGGTGTCTGCCAGTCTAATTTATATATATACAGGTATATCCCCCATAACGCCGCAGAAAGAAGCACAAAGAAAATTCGTTCCGTGGTTGATCGTTTCTCGCCGAATTCCAGATATTTCCGGAAGGAAAAACGCTGCGCAGCATAGAACCTTTTCAATGCCTCTTCGTCTTCCTCCTCCGGCTCCGGTCCCAATACGATCTTGTATGCCGCATAGCGATGCAGGAGAGCCCCCAAACACACACCAGCACTAATTGTCAATAAAAATACGCATACATCCACTTATGAGAATTATAGCAAAGGCACCCTGCATAGTCAAATCATATTTTATCGTATTTTCACCAAAAAAACACGGTGTTTTCCGTAGAAGATTTCACACTTTCTTCACAAATAAAGCAAAAAATGTCACCAACAAATTATTGTCCAAAAAACTACTCTTTCATCCGTTTTTCGGATCGATTTTTAACCTCAAAAAACAGTATTAGCACGCCGTTTTTCCCAAAAATACAGGGATCCGATTTTTCGAATCCCTGTATATAAATTTACCTTTTTCCTACTCGCTTTTATGACAACGCATCGTACAGTGTGAACATCGGGCTCAGGATTGCGATTACCAGGAAACCTACTACAACAGCCATTACAACGATAATAGCCGGTTCCAGAATGGTCATCATCTGCTCGGTAGCCAACTGCACATCGTCTTCATAATAGTTTGCCACATTTTCAAGCATCTTCTCGATATTACCGGTTTCTTCACCGATGGCAACCATGTGTACAACCATTGACGGGAACAGACCGCAGGACTTCAGCGGCTTGGACAGAGGCACGCCTCGCATAACCTGCTCTTTCGCTTCCTTCATTGCTCTCTTGTACAAAAGGTTCTCCATGGAACGACCTGTGATTTCGATCGCATCTACCATCGGCACACCGGCAGAAAGCAATGTACAAAGCGTACGTCCCAATCTTGCGCAGGCCGATTTGGTCTTTACCGGACCAAGTACCGGGAGTTTCAACGCCAACGAAGAAGTCACTTCTTTACCGGACTCCGTAGAAGCATATGCCTTCCATCCAAATATGATTCCGACAATCAAAATGAGCATCAACCACCACCATGCAACAAAGAAGTCAGAAATATGAATGACCGCCATAGTGATCGCAGGCATTTCTACATCCAAATCTGCGAACATATTCATGAAAGTAGGAATTACGAATGTCATAACGACAAAGATAACGCCCGCCATAACGATTAACAGGATGATCGGGTAAGTGATTGCCTTTTTAACCGCCTGCTGCAATGCTGCGTCTTTTTCGAACTGAACCGCCATTCGTTCGAACGCCTTATCCAACGAACCGGAAGTTTCACCGGCATCTACCATGTTTACAAGCATTTCCGGAAATACACCGGACTGCTTTCTCATAGAATTCGCCAAAGTCTCACCTTTGGAAATACTGGTATGAACTTCCTTGATCGCAGCTGCCAACGCTTCATTTTCCGTCTGATCCGCCAGCATCATAAAGGAATCCACCACGCTCACGCCGGCGCCGTTGATCGAAGAAAACTGATGACAGAACAATGCAAAATCTCGTGGCTGGATCTTCTTACCCTTTGACATAAAGTCAATCGGTGTTTTCAGCCCCGTTCCTTCCTCACAACTCAGCACAACATTTTTGTCCTGCTTGAGCATCGCCATTGCCGCATCACGCGACTTTGCCTCCAGGCTTCCTTTCTTTTCCTTGCCTTGCGGGGTGATCACTTTGTAAACAAACTGTGCCATACGCCCTCCACCTCTTTCATTTATTTATAATATTACAAAATATATTACTCCGTTACAGCAGATGTAGACAAACTATCTGTCAAACTCTGCGTTGCAGCCGTCTGCGCATCCATATCGTATGCTACACGAACCATTTCCGATACAGTGGTAATGCCTTCGATAACATTTCGTGCACCGGCCATACGCAGTGTATGCATGCCTTCCGAAACCGCTGCCTGCTCGATCAGTTCCGCAGTTACCGTATCGTGCAACACACGACGGATTGCAGCAGAGATCGGCATGATCTCATAAATTGCACGACGGCCTTTATATCCGTTACCACACTTTTCGCATCCGCCCGGCTCATAGATCATAAGCGGCTGTTCCTGCGGATAATCCAGCAAAATCTTTTCCTGTGTTGTAGCTTCGTGCGGAACCTTGCACTCCGGACACAAGCGACGTACCAGACGCTGCGCAATGATACCCACCACTGCATCACCGATCATATACGGTTCCACACCCATATCGATCAAACGCGTTACCGATGCCGATGTCGAGTTGGTATGCAATGTCGAGATAACCAAGTGACCCGTAATCGACGCCTGAACTGCAATCTGTGCCGTTTCAGAGTCACGGATCTCACCGATCATAATGATATCCGGGTCCTGACGAAGAATGGAGCGAAGTGCCGACGCAAAGGTCAAACCCGCTTTTACATTTACCTGCACCTGATTGATACCGGCAATATTTGCCTCGACCGGGTCTTCTACCGTGATGATATTTACATCCGGTTTGTTTAATTCGTTCAATACAGTATAACAGGTAGTAGACTTACCGGAACCGGTAGGTCCTGTTACCAGGATAATACCGTGTGGGTTATTCATAATGCCGTCCAGTCTGGCTTCATCATCCGGATACAGACCGAGGTATTTCTTTTCCTGCGTCAAACCCTGTTTCTTGGTAAGTCGCATTACGGTCTTTTCGCCGTAAACCGTCGGCAAAATAGAAACACGGACATCGAATTCCACACCGTCAACGATATAGGTAAGACGGCCGTCCTGCGGTTTTCTCTTTTCGGAAATATCCAAACCGGAAATGATCTTGATACGCGCCGTCATAGCCGCCAACATGTTCAACGAGTATACCGCATCTTCCTGCAACATACCGTCAACACGGCTGCGAACACGCAACTGTTTTTCCATCGGTTCGATATGGATATCAGACGCGCCTTCACGAACCGACTGCTGGATCATGGAACGAACGATCTTTACGATCGGCGCCTCACCGACGGAATCATCCTCTTCCTTTTCTTCCTCATCACCGAATTCTGCCCTATACTGGTCAATGAATTCCTGTGCTGCTTCTTCATTGGACTTCTTGCCATACAGTTTGTCCAATACCAGGTCAATGGACACCTGCGGAGCAAAATAAGGCTCTACCGTAAAACCGGTAGATATTTCAATATCATCGACTACTGCCAGGTTGTTCGGCTCGGCCATGGCAACATACAGTGTCGCACCCTCTCCTCCGAACGGAAGTACCGCTTTCTCACGGATGATCTTCTCATCCACCAGTGCGAGCACATTGGGGTCGTAATTCTTGAGCACTTCATCCGATACGGACGGAATACCATAGGCCTCTTCAAAGAATGTGCTGAAACTCTGTGCAGACATATAGCCTAAAGCCATCAAGGTCTCACCAAGTTTCTTCCCGGTATCCTTTTGCTGCGCGAGCGCCGCCTCCAACTGATCCGCTGTGATCAGCCCTTCATCGATCAACTGCTCACCAAGTCGTTTTTTCTCACCAAAGAGTGTTCTTCCGCCACTGCCAAATAGCGCCATACCCCCAAAGCCTCCTGTAGATATTTTTCTCAAAAACATATACCTAACCGCACAAAAGAACACACCTTTCCCAAAGATGCATACTTGTACCGCTATATTATGCCATAGAAAAGCAGAAATGGAAAGTCCCATCTGTGCATTTTTCTTATTATTTCATAATTTTTCCATTCTCCACAATAAAACCGTTTCGCCTTGTGCAAAATGCAGAAATGCTTTATTGCAGCTCATATTTACCTCCCTTGCAGACCAGCAGCCCTTCAATCTCCATCACCATCAGATCCGTCAGCAATTCCTGAATGCTCCCGCCATCCGTTACCACCACCGGATACAATTCTTCCGCCGATGCCGGATTATCTAATAATACTCTGCGAATCTTCTGTCTGCGTTCGCCCCTCCAGTTTCCTGTATCCGTCGCCAGTCCTTCCGGAATCTTATCCCTATCGGTCACATCATCATGCATCTTCCTTCGGATTTTGTCCTGCCTGGCCTTTTGTTCCTCTCCCGTCCGGTTTCCGAGATCCTGCAACGCAAAGACCAGATCCTCCGCACAGGTCGCAATCCCGGCACCATCCCGGATCAGACGATTACACCCCAGGCTCAGATTATCCCCGACTCTTCCCGGTACGGCAAACACCTCACGCCCCTGCTGTAAAGCATATTCCACGGTGATCAGTGTACCGCTTTTTTCTCGCGCTTCCACCACCAGAACCAGATCCGCCAGCCCCGATATGATACGGTTGCGCTGCGGAAAATGCCACGCTATGGATTCTGTACCCGGCAGATACTCACTCAATATACCGCCTTTCTCCTGCAGGTCATAATACAGTTTCCGGTTTCCCGCCGGATATATGATATCCACTCCGGAACCCAGCACGCCGTAACTGGTACCGCCTTCTTCGACGCAGGCCGACTGACTCAGCCCGTCAATCCCCACTGCCAGACCGCTGATCACCGGAACGCCGGCTTTTGCCAGTTCTCTTCCGAAATAATCTGCCGCCCGCCTTCCGTAATCACTGCAGCGTCTGGCCCCGATCACCGCCACCGATCGCTGCGCTTCCTCCGGCAAATGTCCCTTGTAAAATAACATATACGGTGGATCGGATAACTGTGCCAGACGCAGGGGATAGCCTTCCTCTTCCACGCATACCGTCCGGATCTGTTTTTCTTCCAACTCCCGTAACCTTCCTTCCGGCAAGGGGCGCTTCTTCGCACGCTTCAGTTCTTCCTTTTGGTCCTTTTTCAAATAGCCGATACGATCGATCTCCGTCTCCGTCAACTCCCGGATCTGTTCTGCCGTACCGTATTCATCCAATAATCTCCGAACCGCTCCCGGCATAACATAAGCGAGCTCCGCAAGATACAATCGATGCAACAACTGCATTTCATCTCTTTTTTCCATTTTTCAGCCCCAGTACCTTTCTTCCACACCGCGATAACACAGCGCTTCCTGAATATGTTTCAGTACGATCTCGTCCGAATCATCCAAATCCGCAATGGTCCGCGCCACCTTTAAAATCCGATGGTACGAGCGCAGGCTCATATGCATTTTTTCATAAACCCGGTCCATAAACTCCCGTTCTTTCTTTCCCAATTGCACCAGCTGTTCCAATTCCTTCACGCCCATCTGCGCATTGAATTGAAGTGTAGTTCCGGCGAATCTTTTCTGCTGCCGTTTCCGGGCTTCCGTCACATGCGCACGCATCTCGGCACTCCCATACCGTTTCTGCGCCGCCGCCTTTCCATGCAGTTCTTCCGCGCTCATCCTTCCCATTTCCACACACAGATCGATGCGATCCAGTAACGGTCCGGACAAACGCGCCAAGTACCTGCGCACCTGCTCCCCCGTGCAGCGGCACCGGGCAGAATCCGGATAATTACCGCAGGGACATGGATTCAGCGCCGCCACCAGCATAAAATCTGCAGGAAACTCATAACTTGCCGTACTTCTGGCGATCAGCAGTCTCTTTTCTTCCATCGGCTGTCGGAGCACTTCCAATGCGCCGGAAGAAAAATGTACCACTTCATCCAAAAACAACACTCCTTTATGCGCCTGGCTGATCAGCCCCGGTTTGGGTACACGCCCGCCTCCCGCCAAGGCCTGCAAAGTAGCCGAATGATGCGGTGCCACAAACGGTCTGGTACGGATCAGCGTACGGTCCGCACCGAGCAGCCCGGCCACGCTATAAATCTTGGATACTTCCAGGCTTTCCTCCTCTGTGATCGGCGGCAGGATTCCGGGCAGTCTTCTTGCTGCCATGGTCTTGCCTGCTCCGGGTGGTCCGATCATCAAAACATTATGAAAGCCGGCCGCCGCGATCTCCATCACGCATTTGACACATTCCTGCCCGTACAGATCCGCAAAGTCCTCCGCCAAGCCACATTCCGCAGACCAGGCATCTTCCTGCAGCGGCGGATATTCCTGCCTTTGCTTATCCCGCGGTAAGCCCAGGTATCGATAAGCCTCCTGCAGGCTTCCGATGCCGACCACTTCGATCCCGCTGACCGCCGCTCCTTCCTTTGCATTCTCCTTCGGCAGCAAAAAATGTTTGATTCCCTGTGCCCGTCCTTCCAATACCATCGGCAACACACCGCGGATCGGACCGACATTTCCCTCCAATCCGAGTTCGCCGGCAATAAACAGGCCCTCTACGCTCTCTGTCGGCAGCATCCCCGCAGATGCCAGCATCCCGACCGCAATAGGCAGATCGTATTGTGTGCCTTCCTTGTACAGATCCGCCGGCGCAAGATTTACCGTGATCCTCTGCGGCGGCAATGTGATCCCCGTATTCTTCAGCGCAACGCGCACGCGTTTCTCCGCCTCCCGCACCTCCGCCGAGAGCCGCCCGACCATGTCCAACTGCGGCAGCCCGTTAGAGACATCCACCTCCACACAGACGATCCGGCAGTCAATCCCCGTAATGGCACCGGTATTCACTTTTGTAACCAAAATAAAACCTCCTTTTTTTGTTGTAAAACCCTAAATCCATGCAAAAAACACAGATTCCTTTACTTCTTTCGTTCTGAATGTGAAATGTTTTCTGCCGCAGAAAGCAACAGAACTCCGGCATTCGCCGGAAAAGAAAACTACAGTTTCTTTCTAAATCTTTATACCTTACTTCAAAATGTCCGAAAATACATCCTTTTTCTCTACAACTTATTTCACCTTCCTTTCAGCGCGGCCTTCAGACGGATTCCGCTCAAATAGAACACGCTCTTCATATAGCTGATGATAAATGCGATCAGCCGGCGCTTGGAATTGCCGAAAAGCCTTTTATCAAAAGTGATCGGCGTTTCCACAACCTTCAGTTTTTTACCGCGTGCCTGCTTTTTCAATTTCAGTTTGAGCAGCACCTCCTGCAGCACATCGTAATGCCGGCAGATCAGTTCCGGCTCCACCTCTTTCAGACGACAAGTATGATACAAGCGAAAATCCGTCGACATATCCTTCGCGCGGATTCCCAAAACAAAACCGTATACCGTATTCAAAATATGGGACATGATCTGCGAAGTGATACTGTCATTATTCACTCCGCCTTCCGTATAACGGGATCCGATGGCAACATCCGCCCGTTCCGACATAAAGATACGATAAATATCCGGAATATACACCGGATTGTGTGATCCGTCACTGTCCATGATAAAGAACTTCTGATACTCCGCATAACGGATCCCGGTACGAAACGCCCCGCCAAATCCGATCTCTTCCTGATTCACATAGCGCACGCCGTTTTCTTCGCAGACCTGTCGGCTGTTATCCTGCGGCTCCATGGCATCCACCACAAGGATCTCATAAGGTTCCCCGCACTCCTGCAGTTTCTCCTTGATCTGTGGCAAAAAAACACGCAGATTCTCTTCTTCCTTGTAGGAAAGTAACACCATACTGATCCCGTTTTTTAAACTATCCGACATATACCAAAATCCCCTATCTGTCTCCCGCTCCGAAAACTCCGTTCTTCCAAATCACAACCCGGAAAACCATCACCGCCGCTGAGTGCGCCCGGCATCTGCCTATAAGGCTCTTTACAGAATCCAATTCCAAACTGTCTGCAATACTATCACACATTCCTGTTTCACGCAAGCAGTTTTTCAAATATTTATCTTTTTAAAAAATATGGAGCAGCACAACGGCTGCCCCATACTTACTTTGCATTCTTATTTCAATTATCTCAACTTGTTTGCCATACCGTCCGGATCTACCGCATACTGGATTGCCATATCTCTGGTGATACGGCCTTCCTGGAACAGGTTGGTAATGGAAGTATCCATAGAGATCATACCCAATTTTGCGTTGGTCTGCATTACAGAAAGCAACTGGTGTGATTTACCTTCACGGATCAATGCACGTACTGCGGAGTTTGCGATCATAACTTCGAATGCTGCCGCACGGCCCATACCGTCTGCCGTCGGGATCAACTGCTGGGAAATAACGGCTTCCAGCACGTTTGCCAGCTGTACGCGGATCTGCTGCTGCTGATGCGGCGGGAATACGTCGATGATACGGTCTACGGTAGATGCTGCACCGATGGTATGCAGGGTGGAAAGCACCAAGTGACCGGTTTCTGCAGCGGTTACCGCAACGGAGATGGTCTCGAAGTCACGCATCTCACCGACGAGGATAACGTCAGGGTCTTCACGAAGTGCTGCACGAAGTGCATTTGCGTAACTCATAGAGTCAAATCCGATCTCACGCTGGTTAACCATGGAGGTCTTGTGCAAGTGCAGGTACTCGATCGGGTCCTCCAGAGTGATGATATGTGCATCACGGTGATCGTTAACCATATTGATGATGGATGCAAGGGAGGTGGACTTACCGGAACCGGTAGGACCTGTTACCAGGATCAGACCTCTCTTTCTGGTGTACAATTCTACGAATGCTTCCGGCAGACCCAACTGCTCCGGATTCGGAACTACGGTATTTACGGTTCGAAGCGCCATAGCTACGGAACCACGCTGACGGAATGCATTAACACGGTAACGGCCGATCGGGTCAACTGCGAAGGACATATCCAGCTCGCCCTTGCTGTTGAAGATCTCTCGCTGATGGTCTGTTGTGATGGAAAGAAGTACTTCCAAAGTATCGTCCGGTGTCAGGATCGGGAACTGCTCCATCCTTACCAGGTGACCGTTCACACGCATCATCGGCGGCAACTGTACCGTCAAGTGAATATCGGAAGCCTTTGCCTGCTGTGCTACCAATAGCACGTCATTGATTCTGATTGACATCCTTTTACCCTCTTTCTCTTAAAGATTTTTACTCTTAACCCCGTTATTTTTCATTTACCGGTTCTGCAAAACCGGCTCAAACTCAAGTTGTATTATAACAAACTTTACTTATATCTGTAAAGTACAAATTCATTCGCAAAATAGTGGGTTTCATGCACTCTTATGACATTCTTTCCGCTTTCCTGTATAACAAAGCACCACGAATAATACCCATCCGGCAACCCCGATCCATCTCCCGGCCAGAACCCATGGACTGGAATACCAAAAACGCACTTCATGATCACCAGGCGCAAGTCTTACCCCAAGAAAAGCTTCGGCCAGAACCGGTGTTGTCTCTACCGGTTCTCCATCCACATACACATTCCAATACTTATTGTAGGGTATGCTGGTGAATAAGATTGGCTTATCCTCCTGTACAGTCACTTTTCCGGTAATTTCCGTATCATCAAATGAGCACACTTCCATAGCGCCCGGGATCAGTTCATCATATACCGCCTTTATTTCATCCGCATCCTCATAAGCAAAGTAAAGTGATTCGTAATCGAATGTATTATTGGTTTCCGAATTGATCTGCAAAAACAATCTGCAGTATCCATCATCATTCAATGCCAACGGGATCGCATGCGGCATCGTGACCATGGAATAATTGGTCATCCCGCCTTTATCCAACATAGAGAAAACTCTGGGTGCATCCGGAAATAAATAGTTTGACAGCCCCCATCGTCTCATATAACCGTAAATATTTCCCTTTTTCTCCGGCTCAAATAAATATGCTGCGCCCCCTTGACCGGTTGCAGCGCTTACTTTAACCCCTTCATCCGAAAATGCAAACTCCATCCCCTCTTGTTCGATCGCATAACCGCTTTCATGCATACTGAAAATGCTATGTGCAGTACCACACAAGGCTTCCGCAATCGAATTCTGCGTCTCAAAGGGATTTTCACTTTCATTGATCCAGTCCTTTGCTTTTTCATCCGCCATATACCCCAACGGAAGGGTATACGGATTACGGCTCACCTCGTAATAATCCCTTTTTTCGTCATAATAAAACCCACACTGAATGGAATACTTCTGTGCGAAGAGCATCCGGGTAAACGCTGTAGATCCATAATCAAAAAGCATGTACGGAAGGGCTGCATATCCGCAATTCTGCATCAGCACCCGAACCTTTTCATCTTCCACAGAGGAGTACCACCCCAATCCGTGAAAACCATATAGCGCCGATATATTATCATTAATTGAATTCAGATACCGAATTCTGTAAAATTCCCAGGGATCCTCCGTCTCACACTGTCTCACCAATTCCAGTCCCGTTTGTGCCTGTTGCTCCGTTACATTGTATTCATTTCTTTTCGTAGCACTATCCAGAACAGTTTGTTGTCCCCAATAGAAATTCAAAAACAACTCCAGGCAAAGAACCATTCCCAATCCGATCGTGATGTATTTTTCACTCTTTCGATTGCATAAGAAAACCAGGTTCGTGCCCAAAACCGTCAAAACAAAAAGTGTTTTTCCTATTGTCATCGTACGCTCATACGCATATCCGGGTTGATACTGTACCAGTAAAATAACCACCACGGCCAATGCCTCCGCCGCCACAACATCCATATACGATTTCTTATCTTCCGTTCGATTTCCGTATTCCCTTGCTGCCATCAGCGCCAAACAGAAACAGAACATCCAGGAAAAACGGAATCCGTATCCGTCCGGCGCATCAAAAGCATGCATAAATAAGTACAATGGTCGAACAAAAGTACATAGCGCCAAAAAGAATAGGGGAACCCCTGCCAGAATTTTCTCCCTTCTCGTTATTTCACGAGAAAGCAAGAAGCTCCCCGCCAGTATAAATGTCAATAAACCGCAGTATACCATCGGACTATGATTAAATACGCCCTGTCCCTGCCCCGGATAAAACCCTGCCCAAAAATCAAACAAATTCCCGGATATTTTCTGCATCGTTTTCACATCGGAGGTTCGCATGGAAAACAACTCATACGCGGCCGGCACCAGCAATGGTGCTGCCATCAAAACTGCCAGAGAGACGCTAAATACAAATTTCCCAAGCATCTTTCTCCAGCATTTCCAATTCCTGCCAAAGCAGAACCATGAATAGGTCATGAGCAGAACAAACGAAAAAACTCCCATCATATATGCTGTATAGAAATGAATAACAAAACTATAGGCATATACCAAACTGAGCGCTCCAAATTTTCCCTTTTTCACTAAGCGGATCAAGCAGAAGGTCAAAACCGGGAAGATATACAATGCATCCAGAAGAACAAACGAAACATAGAATGCCATTGCATAAGAACACAATCCATACGCAACAGAGAGCAATACGGACATACGGGCGTCTGTTTTTATCCATGCTCTGAGTAGAAAACACATGGTCGCAGCAGCACACATCAGTTTCGCTACGATTACCAAGAATCCTGCCAGTTCAATATCCGCTATCAATCCAAACAGGATATTGATCGGACTGAGTGCATAGAACCCGTATAACGCAACTGTCGGCGTGCCCATCCCTATGTCAAAACTATAAATCAGGCTTTTACCGTGAAACAATCTGTTCATTACAGCCTTCGGAAAAATAGTGAACTGCAGTGTTGCGTCACCGTATAAGAAATAGTATTCCTGTCCCGGCAGCATCCTCGATAGACCAGTAGAAATGATAAATATCATCGCGCACAATAATCCGGCCGCAATCATTGAAATCCAGATGCTATGCCTCTCCATTTTCCCCTTCATCCGATCACCACCGTGAAAGTTTTTCCTGCCGCCTATTACTGATCGCAATACCTTACAGATTCTTTCACATCTTTCATAGACTAACACAATTATTCTTTATATTTTACAAGTATTTTCTCAAAATATCCATATGCAGTTTTGACATATTTTATGGTAAAGTGTATAATTTAACACGCTTTTATAATTTTGAAAATAGCAAGGTGTATTGTATGAATAATTTTGAGAATAGCACAAAAAAACATACCGGACTTAAGCAATACTCATCAGAACAAGTTGCCTGTATTGCTATCGCTATATTGTCTGTAATGCTTTCTTTTCTGTTAATTCCCTACCACGAGGTATGGCGCGACGAAGCTCAAGCCTGGTTGATTGCTCGGGATACTCCCCTAAAAAACCTTTTTCAGGTTTTAAAACACGAAGGACATCCGGCACTGTGGTTCCTTATTTTAATGCCCTTTGCCAAAGCCGGTTTTCCGATAATATGTCTCAACTATATCAGCTGGTTTTTTACTGCCATAGCTGTGTTTACTATTGCCTTAAAATCTCCTTTTCATATCGTAACAAAGTCTCTTTTGATGCTCAGTCCTATGTTTATATACTGGTATCCGGTGGTATCCAGAAGCTATTCGCCGGTCAGCTGTCTTTTAATCTTGTTGGCAGTCCTATATCCAAAGCGCAAACAAAAAGCTCTCTTATATGGTGCGCTGCTTTTTTGCCTGATCAATCTGCACTTGATGGTTGCCGGAATCGTAGGCGGCATTCTTTTAGTTGATGTATGGGAAATCTACCAAGAGTATCGTTCGAAAAAGAAAATCATCTGGAAGCCCTATATCGGTACTCTGATTGGCATATTCGGCTGTTTTTTAATGGTTCTGCAATTATTAGGCAGTCCGGATACAGGGAATTGGAACATTGCCATTCTCAATGATCCGGAGCTGATCAAAAATCGTCTTTATGGGGAAATATTTATGTTTTTCCCCGTTTTTGCCCATAAAAAAATTCTTACTTTTTTGGCCCTCTTCCTGTTTGCATTTCAATTTTTTCTTGCATTCTATCTTATCACCCGCAAACAATGGGGTACATTGATCATCTACTTTTTTGAAATACTGTTTGTTTGGTATATTCTGATTTTCGTTATGCCCAGCGGCCAAAAACCGTATTTGCTTTTTTCAACCTTTCTTTTTGTTTTATGGATAATACCGGCGCCGAATGATGCGCAAGTTACCCTTCGTTTACATCATTCAATGCATATTTCATTATCTTTTATGTATGCAATTATGTGCGTAACCGGATATCCAAATACTATTATCTATGAAATTCGGGAGCCCTACTCTATGGGAAAAGCAACTGCCGATTATCTGAACCAAACCTGCACCGAACAGGATATTCTGGTTTTTCTGGATAATGCATATGAAACCTCTGTCACAGCATACTTAAACCGTAATCTCCGTGTTTGGGATATAACAGAGGGATGCTATGCTGCGTTTCCGTTATGGTCTCCCGAGCGTTCTGATACCAACTACCTGTTATTCTACATTTATGACGCTGTCATAGAGAATAATGTCTCCATGGGAATTGACGGCTATACCGGAAGTGGCATGAATGATTTCTTGCAATCCTATATCAACCAGTGCTTCCCTGCCGGAACTGAAATCTATTTGGTTATGAATTCCGAAACGGCAGAACTCTATGATCTGGAGAAAGACAATGCACATTATGATCTGCGTGCCCGTTTGAGCGGTGAATGTAAGTATACCTCCGAGTCTTTTTCCGTTTATCATTTCGTAGCCGGTTTATAATCAAAACACCGAATATATGTTTATTTCAAAGGAGCTACCTTTATGCATTCGAACGATAATATGACCCCGGTCGAAAAAGCCTCCGCCGATTTTCTTGCACAGCCAAAGGTATATGTTCTTTGCGGTGCTTTTATCGGTATCGTCCTTTTTCTTCTCATATACGGTATCGCTCCGTTGGTTCCTACCAATGTTTCTTTTTTATACACTAGTCCGGATCAGGATGTCATGTCACATCAGTTTGGATTTGATTTTTACCGTTATTCCCCTTGGCAACATCCATTAGGACAAACAGATCATTATCCCTATCCGTATATGTCCTCCATCATCAACAGCGATTCTATCCCGATCTTTGCCTTCTTTTTCAAACTGATCTCTCCATTACTTCCGGAATATTTCCAATATTTCGGATTATGGACTCTTTTATGTTTTGCCTTGCAGGGACTCTGTGCCGCCCTTCTGCTTCATCGCCTAAAAGTCCGATTTGCTGCGGCAATGTGCACTGTTCCTTTATTCATCTGTAATGTACCTTTACTGTTCCGTTGTTTTCATCACAGCGCCCTGGCCGGGCAATGGCTGATCCTGCTTTGCTTTTTGTTAATCCTGGACCACCCCCGCCTTACATTGAAGAAGCAGATCCTTTTCTGGAGCCTGTTGTGCGGACTGTCTGTGTGGATTCACGGATACCTGTTTATCATGGTGGGGCTCCTTATGACATTGAACTGCATCTATCGTTTTCTGATAGGTCATCAAATCAAACCGGTTCTTGCCATATTTTTTAGTTGTGTCATAGTAACTCTGTTTTGTTACTATGAAGGTGGCGGTTTTATCGCCTATCCGAACATTCCTGTTTGGGGACTCGGTCTACTTACCTTTGATCTGACCGACTTGCTCAATCCTACTTCCTATTCTGCTTTCTTTCCTGCAATACAGCCGCCCTTTTCCACAGAAAACGCATTTTATCTGGGAATAGGTATCATCATTTTGCTGTTTTTTTCTATTATATTGCTTTTAAAAGAAAAAAACGCCGTAAAAAAACAGTTTCAAAAAAAATCTATGGAATTTCGTTTTTGTCTCTTCTCCGTATTGCTGATCACCCTTCTTTCTTTTGGAGTATGTGCCCGATTCGCCGGCCATCCGCTTTACGATCTGCGCCCGCTTTTAAATGAGAAGACATCTATTATGCTTTCCAATTTTCGATCTTCCGCCCGATTCTTCTGGCCGGTTTGGTATCTGATTCTATTGGGGTGCCTTACGGTCATCAACCGAATGTTCAAATCTCGCAATCTGCTCTGCATTCTGCTTGCAATCTGTACTTTGTTGCAATATGCAGATGTCGTTCCGAAAACAGCAAACGGCGGTACTGATACCGTCATAGACGGTTATTGCAGTATCCCGGCTGTCGCATTTGAGAATTGCTATTCTCCTGAAACAAAACACCTTTCCTTTTTGGGACCGGTTTTCATTACAGACGCTGCTGTATTTGCTGCGCACAATCATATGACCCTCAACGCCTCAAAGGTAGGACGAGGCCTAAAAAATTCCCAGCAACTTGACACCGAAAAAGTACGCTCCGGAGAACTACGATCCGATACACTTTATGTTCTCCCCCTAAAATACGCTCATTATATTTATCCTGTCACCATTCCCGAAGATTATAGGATCTTCTATTGTGCTGACTGCTTATACATTTCTGCCCCGTCGCTACTTGTGAATTATCCCGGTGCAGATGCCATAGAAATTACCCTGACGGATTTGATCGATCTATCCGAACAACTTCATGAAGCATACGGAGATGCTCCCTCAATCCCATCCTATGACGAAATCTAATCGAATTGCCCGGGAAACGGTGGCTATTGATCCACTCCCATATTGCGTTACATTCCAAAGCACTATATAATCAAATCATTAGTAATACTTTGAAAGGACATCGGTTCTATGCTTAACAAACTGCTTCAGAAAAAAAGACTCTATCCATTATATGCAGCTTTTGGAACACTGCTAACATATCTTCTGATCTTTGCGATAGTAAATCTACTGGCTAACAATACTATTACCATCCTCTCCGGAGATCTCTTTTCCCAATATATCGCTTTTATTCGCGGTTTTCTGGAAGCTCTGAAAAAGGGAGATAATATTTGGTATTCATTTTCTCTATACCTTGGTAGCAATACGGCTGCCTCTTACGCATATTATTGCCTGAGTCCGCTCAATCTGTTGTATTTGCTCCCCGGCATCCCCGTCTACACATTAACCCTTGCGATCATCATCAGCAAACTGTCTTTGGCCGCTGCTGCACTCCAGTTCTTTTTTGCAAAAACACTGAAACGCGATCAGGCCTATACTATTCTGCTTTCTATAGCGTTCCCGCTCAGCAGTTTTGCTTTAATGATGCAGTATAATATGATCTGGCTGGATGCACTCTATATCCTGCCGATCCTGATCTATGCAATCGATCACTTTGTACAAACCGGACGATATACTTATCTGCCGCTGGTATATGCTTATCTTTTCTTCACGAATTTTTATATGGGCTATATCACAGGTGTATTTTCTGCACTTGTCTTTCTTGCCTTTTTGTTCTATCACACCCCGGTCATTGACAAAACAAACATAAAACCGCTCTTGAAAAAAAGCGGGATTTTTTCCGGTTCTGTTCTTTTAGCTGCCGGTATCTGTTGTGCCATTCTGCTTCCTGCTGCCGATCAGTTGCTCTCTTCCCGAGACTCCGCTTCCACCGGTTTCCAATCGATCAGTTTTACATTGCCGGATCTGTTCAACAATCTGTTTCTCGGAGAGAATCAGGGAATGAGTAGCCCGATTCCGTTGTTGTACTGCGGACTACCGATTCTGCTGCTCCTTCCGTTTTATTTTACCAGTGCCGGTATCTCCCGAAAAGAAAAAGGGCTGTCTGCCGGTCTTTTGATCTTCTATCTTTTAGGTATGCAATTCATGCCGATCTATAAGTTTTTGCATGCGTTTGAAGCTCCTAACTGGTATGCTTTTCGTTTTTCCTACTGCGTTGTTTTCCTACTACTTTGCGTAACCGCGCGTGTAATCCCTTTTCTAAAAGAGATTCCTAAGCGAGCACTTCTTATTTATGCTGCCGGACTTATACTCTTCTACTCCGTTATGATCCCGTTCCAGCAGACCACCTTACCATATGCTTCAGCCAACAATCACAATATGCTTTTGTTAAATGCATTTTTTATTGTGGTGTATACTGCATTAATCCTGCTTTTGAAAGAGAACCGCTTCCCCCGCATCACACCGGTGCTGGCAACGCTGTTCTTCATCACTGAACTGGTGTTAAACGGCATCTTTTGTTTCCGTGGTAACAACATCGGCCTTCTTTCCAAAGATTATGTCAATTCTTGGGAAGCCACCGAGGCCGACCTTCTGCAGGCCTTGCCGGACCGCGATACCTATTTTTCCAGAATTCGTTTTCATGGGGAACAAAGCCTGAATGCTCCGTCCTATTTCCAATACCCCGGGCTGGTTTCCTTCTCCACAACTGACACTCCGCATTTACGAAATGCGCTGTCATCGTTGGGTATCTCTACCTCTTTTATGACATTGTACGACCATGGATATACTGATATTACCAAGATGTTATTAGATGTTCGTTATGAAGGCAATCTTCAAACCGGCAGCATACAGTCCTTTCCCTATGCACTGCCGATTGGCTATATGGTTTCGACCTCTATTGCTTCATTTATGCCCTCCAATAATCCGTTTACGACACAAATGGACCTGATCCTCCACATGACAGATCACAACTATCCTTTCTACGAGGAATTATCTTTGGAAAATTTTGATATCAAGACTAAAAACATGGAAACCATTCCTTTAGGCGACTCTCTGGTCTTCCAACATATTTCCGATATTACCAATAACGGCTTGCTTTCTCTTTCCCCCCAAGACAAGCTCGAAGATCCTATTATGATCTTCATCGAACCTTGGAACGAGGTTAGCATGGATATGACCGCTCCTCAGGTAATCGGAGCTTCGGAAGGCTTTAATAAAATCTCCACGCTTTCCGACCATTCCATCGCTGCATTTACTCCGAATGAAGATGGGATACCGGAACTCACCCTGCAGTTCATCTCCGGTCCCAATTATGACTACCGCATAAAGAATCTGTTCTTATATACTTACCATCCGGAATTTTTGGCTGACTGCTATAATGACCTGATCCGTCAACCACTTTATGTTACGAATTGGAAGAACGGAGAGATCCGTGGTGTCGTAAATGCAACCGAAGATCGTCCGGTGCTTTTCACCTCCATTCCCTATGAAAAGGGCTGGCAGGCTTATGTGGATGGTGTTCCTGAAAAAGTATTAGCCTCTGTTAATGGCAGTTTCATTGCTCTTGCGCTTACGCCCGGACCTCATGAAATCCTGCTTTCCTTTGAGCCCCCTTATCAGTTGATCTCCACTGCAATCACTTCCGTATGTCTTCTGCTGTGGCTTTTGATCTGGCTGAAAAGTGTTAAAAAAGAAAATAAAGCATCGGAGGAAAAATAAAAATGGAAAAAAATAAACGCTTCCTTCCCTTATTTGCTTTTTTTCTGACCATATTTGTTTTCACTTTATTTCTGGGCGTATATCGCGTTCTGGGTTTGGGTAACTATACCATTCTGCGCGGCGACCTTTATGCCCAATATATTGATTTTATCTCCCTTTTTCTGAAAGTACTGCGTGGTGAGGAGAGTTATTGGTACTCTTTTTCGATTTATTACGGTTCCGGCACGGCATTAACCTATGCCTATTATACGCTCAGTCCCTTTAATCTGCTCTATTTATTAGATTTTATATCGATCCCGACCATGACTGTTTTCATCATAACGATGAAAATCTCTTTAGCTGCTGCTACTTTTTCCTTTTTTTCACAAAAGGTACTGAAACGAAATGATATTTGGATCCTTTTCTTTTCTCTCTGCTATGCCCTGAACAGTTTTGTGATCTCCCTGCATTTTAATATCATTTGGCTGGACGCAGTATTTATGGTCCCGGTAATTGTAACTCTACTGGTATCTGCCGTCAGGTCAAGAACTTTTTTCCCGCTTTGCTTTGCATGGTTTTATCTGTTTGTCACCAATTTTTATATGTCCTTTATGGTCGGTGTTTTCGCCGTAGTGATTCTCTTCTGTCTTTTGATCCTTCACTTTGATCGCTTTGACAAAAAAGCACTCAAAGAATGTCTTTCTATTTTAATCCGTTTTGGAGGATCTGTTGTGTTAGCTGCCGGAATGGCCGGAGCGGTGTTATTCCCGGCGGCATTTTACCTGCTTTCTCATATGGCCGAAGACAATACCGCCTTTGAAACGCTTGATACCTCTATCCCCGCAATTATCAATAGTATGTTTATCGGCCAATTACCGGATTTGGACAATCGACTACCGCTTTTATACTGCGGTCTTCCTGTGCTGCTGCTACTTCCGCTCTATTTTCGTAAATCCGTATTTTCCAAAAAAGAGCGACTTATCGCCGGTGGATTAGTCCTGTTCTATATTTTCAGCATGTTGATCCTGCCTTTATATGTATTTATGCATGCTTTTGATTTCCCTAACTGGTACGGGTATCGCTTCTCATATATGATCTGCTTTATCTTCTGTGTGCTGGCGATGCGTGTATTTCCCGAACTAAAGAAAACAGATCTGCGCTTCCTGACTCTTTGGAGTGTATTATTGTTATTATTATACTCTGTTATGATTGCTTTGGGTCCCTTACTCACGGTTCCATGGAACAAAATGAATTCTATGGATGAATTCGGTATTAATTTTATCTTTATTGTCATTTGGTGTGCTCTCGCCTATCTGTATTTTGCTAAAGCATCCCATTTTAACCAAAAATGTAAGTTTACCTTCTTATTCTCCTTTGCTGTTTTTCTGGTACTTATAACGGAGTTGGTAACAAATGGATATACTTGCATGAAGGGTCTGGATGCTACGCCCCTTTCAGAACAGGAGTTTTCCCAATGGTATGAACCGATCA
>CAMJAP010000010.1 GCA_946403625.1 uncultured Lachnospiraceae bacterium | reverse complement strand
GTATCGATTGCTTCCTTACGCTTCTTATCCTGAGCCTCGTACTCAGCAGCTTCCTTCACTGCCTTATCGATCTCATCATCAGACATATTGGAGCCTGCGGTAATGGTGATGTGCTGCTCCTTACCGGTGCCCAGATCCTTTGCGGATACATTAACGATACCGTTTGCATCGATATCGAAGGTTACCTCGATCTGCGGTACACCGCGTCTTGCAGGCGGGATACCATCCAGACGGAACTGGCCGAGGGACTTGTTATCCTTTGCGAACTGACGCTCACCCTGTACAACATTGATATCTACTGCAGTCTGGTTATCTGCTGCGGTGGAGAATACCTGGCTGTGCTTGGTCGGGATCGTTGTATTACGCTCGATCAGCTTGGTTGCGATACCACCCATGGTCTCGATGGACAGAGACAACGGAGTAACATCCAACAGAAGGATTTCTCCTGCGCCGGCATCACCTGCCAGCTTACCACCCTGAATGGAAGCACCCAGTGCAACGCACTCATCCGGGTTCAATGTCTTGCTCGGCTCGTGTCCGGTCAACTGACGAACCTTATCCTGTACTGCCGGAACACGAGTGGAACCGCCTACCAGCAATACCTTGCCCAATTCGGAAGAAGAGATGCCGGCATCGCGCAGTGCGTTCTGAACCGGAGTAGCGGTACGCTCGATCAGATCGTGTACCAGTTCTTCAAATTTCGCACGGGACAGGTCCATATCAAAGTGCTTCGGGCCTTCTGCCGTTGCAGTAATGAACGGAAGGTTGATGTTTGTTGTCGTGGAAGCGGAAAGCTCTTTCTTTGCCTTCTCTGCTGCTTCCTTCAGACGCTGCATAGCCATCTTATCACCGGACAGGTCTACCCCCTCTTTGGTCTTGAACTCGGACAGCATCCAGTCAACGATCTTCTGGTCAAAGTCATCACCACCCAGACGGTTATCACCGCTGGTTGCCAGTACTTCGATAACGCCCTCGCCGATCTCGATGATGGAAACATCGAAGGTACCGCCGCCAAGGTCGTATACCATGATCTTCTGCTCTTTTTCATTATCCAGACCGTAAGCCAAAGCTGCTGCGGTCGGCTCGTTGATGATACGCTTTACATCCAGACCTGCAATCTTACCTGCATCCTTGGTAGCCTGACGCTGTGCATCGTTGAAGTATGCCGGAACGGTAATAACTGCTTCCGTTACCTTCTCGCCCAGATAATTCTCTGCATCGCCTTTCAGCTTCTGCAGGATCATAGCGGAAATCTGCTGCGGAGAATACTTCTTTCCGTCGATGGTACGACCGCGGTCAGTACCCATATCTCTCTTAATAGAAGAAATCGTCTTATCTGCGTTGGTAACCGCCTGACGCTTTGCCGGCTCACCTACCAGACGCTCACCGCTCTTGGTGAATGCCACTACGGACGGTGTGGTACGCATACCTTCTGCATTTGCGATAACCGTAGGCTGACCGCCTTCCATAACAGCTACGCAAGAGTTTGTTGTTCCCAAGTCAATACCAATGATCTTTCCCATAACAGTGCCTCCTTTTAATTAGCAACTTTTACCATACTGTGTCTTACGACGTTTTCTCTGTACATATACCCTTTTTGCAGTTCTTCCGCAACGATGTTCTCGCCAAGTTCCTCATCGTCTACATGCATCACTGCGTTGTGCAGGTTCGGGTCGAACTCTTTGCCTACCGCATCGATGGGCTTAACTTCCAACTTATCCAGCTCGTCCATCAACTGCTTGTAGATCATCTGCATTCCGTCGGAAAAAGCACCCTTCTCTTCTTCCTTCAGCGCCCCTAAGCCTCTTTCGAAGTTATCTACCACCGGGAGCAGTTTTTCGATCACGCTCTTGGCTCCGGTTTCGAACATCGCCTGCTTTTCTTTCTCGGTTCGCCGGCGATAATTCTCAAATTCCGCCATCTGCCGCAGGTTCTTATCTTTCAGTTCATCGATCTGCTCCTGCAGCTTATCTTTTTTCTTATCCTTACCGAAGAGTTTCTTTTTGGGCTTGTCTTCTTTCTCGTCCTCTTCGCCCTCAGCAGCTTCTGCCTCTTCTTCCGCTGTCTCCTCAGCAGGCTCTTCTGTATTTTCTTCCTGCGCCTCTTCCTCTGCTGCCTCAGCCTGCTCTTCTGCCGCCTGCTCCGCAGCTGCTTTCATTTCTTTCTCCAGCGCTTTGATTTTATCGATCGTCACCTTGCGGGATTCGTCTTCTGATTTGCTGTCTTTTTCCTTTCCCATATCCTCCGGTCCCTTCTTTCTTCTTGTTAGCACTCGTTTGGTTGGAGTGCTAACATCTGATAATAAAGTAGCACTACTTATGTGGAATGTCAATCCTTTTTTCGTACTATCCGCCAATTTTTTCGAAAAAAGGCATCCGGATTACCCGAATGCCTTTCTTGAAACTCTGTTTGTTTTGTGATCAGTCTTCCTTCTTCTCTTTCTTTTCCTTCGGAGCGGAAGTCTTTTTACCGGAATCCGCAAGCAGCATGATCACGCAGATCATCACGCCGATTGCCATAAACGGTCCCGCATTCTTGATGCCGGCTTTAATGAATGCGCCGGAGATAAGCTTCTTGGAACTTACCGCAGAAGGGGAAAGTACAATGGTCATATCATTAAACTGTTCATCATTATATATTTCAAGCATCGCATTGAAGTCGTTCTCGATCACAGCGATCTTGTCAACCAACGCATAAATATCCGATTCCAGTGCTGCCGCTTCAATGTCGATATCTATACGCCCTTTACGAACGGATGCCTGGGTATCTTCTTCGGGAAGCGCCTGTTCATCCGGATTCTCACCGTTATCCGTTTCCTCCGATTCCTCAACAGTCTCTGCGTTCTCGCCGCCTTCTTCCGACATTTCATCCAGTAACTGCCGGTATTCCTCTTCGTCCATCTGCTCACGAAGCATTTCATTTACCTGAATAAAGTATTCGGATGATTCTGCTTCATCGCCGATAATATCACCCATTCTCAGCAGACGTTCGGAAATATCCGTCTTGATCTCCGTGATCCCGTTTGCAACAGATCGGCGTTCCGCTACCAGCTGGTCATATGTCTGGGAAGAATTGCCGTCAATCTTCGTAAACGAATCCCCGGAACTGATATACAACACTTCATTCTTTTCGTAAGCATCCAGCAGTTTCTCTACCTCTTCCAGGCGTTCCTTCTGGTTACGAAAACGAATTGACAGGTTCTCAATCTCGTACTGGTACTGCAGCAACAGCCTCTCCGGGTCTTTGGAAAGACCACCCAGAATTACCAGTGCACGCAATCGGGGAATTTCATTATCCGACAGATTCCGGATCCGAATGTTAATATCATTGAAGGTCTGCCCTCCGGTGATCACTTTGGATTCCTTCTGATACATCTGTGCCGCATAATCCCCCACCTGATCCATTCTTTCAGTTAAAATAGACAGCTGCTGGATATAATCGTAGTTTTCCAGATTCAGATCTACCAGTTTTGCATCCCAAGCCTCGCTGTACTCTGCCTTGAATGAGGTCTGATAAGCAACCATCACCGCACTCAGGATCTTACTCAACTGATCCTTGGAAATGTGTCTGTCGAAATCGTTGTAAAGTGCAATATTATATCTGGTTGCATAGAATCCATCGTGAGTAAATGTCTTGCTGGACTCATAATCAAACAGGGATTCAAAACTCAGGATCTGCTCCGCAATATCCTCCGGGTAAACACCGCGCACATACAGACTGCTGCGGATCTGATCCGTTGTATATTTGTCCTGCAAATTACATTCCGTAAGCGCCGCACTCAAAACATCCTCTGCGCCGATACCGCTGATATCAAACTCATCACCGCTCGGAGTCACCCCGTTTGCCGCACCGTCAAATGCAAACAGCACGGAGGAATTTGCCGATATGCGATCGCTGTCCTTGAAAAATACGGCAATCGTTACAATGATCCCCACCAGGAGACATACGGCCAAAACAACGAGATATTTAATCGCTGCAGATTGCTTCTTTGCTTCTTTCTTCATCTTGCCGTCTCCTTTTCCTCTTTCTTTTCACCGAACATCTCCGGGATCAGTGCTGCCATAAACCACATCGCAAATGCGATCGCAAAACCGGCACCTGCACCGATCAGTATATTCATCATACCGGCTTTTAAGAAACTTTCATTATCTCCCTGTGCAGCAGTATGATCCAGATAGTTTACATGAAACGGATTGTCCATCAGTTCCGTCACCTGATCACTGATCTCATTATATAGATCCGCAGCGTCTTTAAATACACGCTCCAGTTCCACACGCACCTCCGGCGATACGGCAGTCGCTACACCGTTTTCTTCCAGTCTGGCAATCCTGATGGAAAGGTTCTCAGCCGACGCCGTTAGGGAAGCCAGCGATTCATAATACCCTGCCTGAGTCATCACCAACTGGTTATAATATTCCGTTGTCGTCTCTGTTGTCATATTGGTCGCATTATCCAAAGAAGAAACGAACACGCTGTCATTCTGATAGGAGTTCAGGATTGCATCCGTAGTAGCGATCTTTTCCTTCAGTTCTTCAATCTGCATCTCTTTCTGACGCAGTTGGTATCTGTATCTCGTCAGAATATTCTGCAGGTCATCGGTAATGGATTTGTAATATACATAAGAACGCAGATAGTTGATATCCACATTTTCCAGAGTACGGATCGAATCCATCAGATCATATAAAGAATGGCCCGTTCTCCAGGAACGATATGCTTTCATCTCACCGGATCTGCCGTTACAGTACGCATACAGATTATCCATACCGGCATCCAGCTGATCAAGGCTGTCCAACACATCCAGGTTTGCGTAGTCGATCACCGAAATCTCATCACCCGGGAGATACAAGTCTGCATAGGTACGATAGAGATATTCATTATAGGAAGAGATCACTCTCTCCAGGAGTACCTGCATTTCCTCGGAGGTCAGATACACCTTTTTGCTGTCATTAGAAAGCCCGGTAGAAAAACCGTTCTGCAGATTGACCATGAAATTGTTCTGATATACCAAATGAAGAGCACTTGCCTGATCATACGCGTCTTCATTCTTATCTTCCATCATGCTGGAAACCAATTCCTGCTGGCGTCTTGAATCCTTGGTAATGATCTTTTGAATGCTCAGATTGTTCCGCAGGGATTCCAGACTGATCGGCTGGGAAAGTGTCACCCCATTCAATGCGTTATTCAAAACATAAGACGATGTAAACATGGACAGATCCAATTCTGATCCGTCCGGTGCTGTCATATCCGTTACGGCCTGCCCGTTCACCTGGTACTTCAGTGTTACTACCGACGATACCTGCTCCGGCTCCTTGGTAAACTGATAGACCAGCAACGCAATGCTCACGCCGGCTACCATAAACAGTAGCATCAGCAAAAGATACTTCCGGCTCTCCTGTTTCATCTTCCGGAATACATTCCCCAGATCAATGGTATCTTCCTCATCCTGCGGACTGTTCATCACCAGATTGATCTGGGATGCTCTGCCGGAGAGAAGTTCATCCTCTGTCTGAGTCAGCACTTCTTTTTCGTTTTTCACAGTCATCTCCTCCAACTCCTTTGTTGCAAACCGCAATAAATGATTGTCACCGTCCGGGAAAGAACGGCGACAACACATTGCATAAGTATAAATTAATAGAGATCGGATGTCAAATAAAGCAGTTTTCCGATCAGATCTGCTTGAAGAACAACCGAATGATCAGATCACGCAGAGCTTCTTCGTCAACATAGTACTCTTCATACCGGCGTCCCATCTTTGTGGTTCCCGGAACGCTGTAAATATTTGCTGCATCAAAATGATAACCGCCTGCCTCTGCTGCAAGGTAGGTGATCCGATCCAGGCTCAGATCGGTTACCAGATACTTCTGAACGGCATTATACAAACCGGTCACCACTGAAGGATCGGTCTTGATCTGCGCCAGTACCTTCTTTCCGTACGCTGCCAGATACTGTTTTTCACGCTCCAGACGCAAATCCGCAGACGCAAACTCATTTATATCACGCCAATGTACATAGTCATACGCCTGTTTGCCCATCAGAGTAATGGGTTCACCCTTTCTGATCGAAGATCCGGGAATATCCATGATCGGTGTAACCGTCACTCCTCCGACCGTATCGTTTAAGGTTGCAATACCTGCCATATTCAAGGATGCATACGCATGGATCGGAATATTATGGAACATACGGGATACTGCCTCTGCCATACGTGCATTGCTCACACCCATACCATCTCCGTATGCATGCTGCAATGTCAGCTGCATCATACCCTGACCAAAATAGGAACCGTTCCTATTATATACATCCACCTTTGCCATAGAGTTACGATTGATCGTTACAATATTGATCTGACCACTGCTACCATCCAGTAACAGCAAAAAGATCGCATCTGCCTGTCCGCCATCACTGCCATGTGAAGCAGCCGTTACTGTAGAATTCTTATCAATACCCATTACAAGGATCGTGATCAAGTCTTCATTATAACGATATCTCTGCCCCTTATAAGTTACTACTCCGGCTTCATCACTTTTCATCTCAACTGTATTGGCCGGCGCAGTATTAAATGTCTCCGGAGCAGATGTTTTCTCCTGTGATGCATTTTGTGATGTGTTTTGCGCCGGATTTTGTGATGTGCTTTGTACCTGATTTTGTGCCGAATCTTGTACTGCATTTTCCGGCGTCTCTATCGGATCTTTTTCCGCAATAACTTCCGGTGTTTCAGGTGCATCCGGTTCCTGCTGTTTCACCACTTCTCCGTTCTGATCGATCATGGTCACATTACCGTTTTCATCCATTTCCATGACCGGCAGATCCGTTGTCGGAACAGGATCTTCAAATCCGCCGATGGCTCCGATATCCTCTCCGGCAAGTACTTCTGTTTTCAATTTATTACGACCGGAAAGATACAAACCGCCCACGACACCGCCGCCGACAAGTATCAGCACAAACAATCCCAAAAATATCCTAACCAATACCTTTTTCAATATTCGGATCCTCCCTTTCTTCAGCAACCGTTTTGGTACATAACAGAATAAAACAGAAATAAATAAAAGTCAATCTCTTGTCACCGAAAGCTCACTTCGCCCCTTTGGACTTGAACACTTCTCCCACTGTCTTCAGGATCAAACGCAGATCTCCGGCGATCGACCAGCTGTTGATATACTGCAGGTCCAGTTTGATCACATCTTCAAAATCCGTGATCTGGCTTCTGCCACTGGTCTGCCACAATCCCGTGATCCCGGGTTTCATTGCCAGCCTTGCACGATGATGCAGCTTGTACTGCTCCCACTCATCCACCGTCGGCGGGCGAGTACCTACCAGGGACATATCCCCTTTCAAAACATTCCAAAACTGCGGGAACTCATCGATCGATGTCTTACGGATAAACCAGCCGATCCCATGCTTTTTGCCGTCCGGGCCGCTGCCCAAAATACGGGGGTCATCATCCATTTTAAACATTAAGCCCTGCATGGTGTTCTTTTCCATCAGTTCTTTCTTCCGCTTTTCGGCATCCCGGTACATACTGCGGAATTTATAAATCCGAAAGATTCGCCCGTTCTTTCCCACACGGTTCTGACTGAACAGGATCGGACCCGGATCGGTAAAAAAAATCGCCGGCGCAACAAAGATCATCAAAAGTAATGTAAAGACCACGCCTACCAGACCGCCTACGATATCCAGAATCCGTTTGGCAAACAGACGCCCCGGAGGAACAATGTTCATACTCTCTACCATTACAATATTGCCCGCGATCCGGTCTATGGACTGCACCACACTGCGCTCCGATTCCATTACCAGACACTGATAGGTCGTAACACCCATTGTTGCACACTTATTCAACAGACTCTCCGGCATCCGAACATCATGCGGCAGTTTGATATACACGGCATCCACCCAGTTGACACGGATATAATCGATCGCCTCCGCATAAACGGAAATAACTTCCACCCCGTTTACCATTGTGCCGGTCGGGATTCCGTCATCCACCGTGACCAGCCCAACCACTTCCACCGGCTCCAGCATATGGGAAAGGAATTCCGCCACCACATCACCGGCGATACTGCTGTGCGTAACCACCAAAAGATGCTGCTGATTCTTTTTATTCTTGGCAATCCGCACGCGCACATGAATCTTCCAAAGATTGCGCATTGCGTAGCTGGCCACACCGAAAATCAACACAAAATAAATAACGACGGAACGCGAGATCTGATCTCCCTGCTTGCTGAAGAACAGCCAAAAGATCAAAAACAGGACATTCAACACAATATACTTCAGCGTAGCAACCAGTTCCTTCATATAACCACGCTTCAGGATATTCTTGTAATTCTCTGTAAAGAATCCGTTCACAATGGCCGCTACAACAAGTAAGATCACACATGTCTGGTATGCATCTTTTTCGTAAAGTGTCAGATCTCCTTGCCGGATCAGATATGCCAATGGTAAGGCTATTTGAACCAGGAGCAGATCAAGGAGCATAAAATCAATATGCTTAAACGAATTTCTGCCTTTGGATATCATTTGCTGCTCCCCTTTCTTCCCTTTTTCAATTTTGTATATAAAAGAAATTTCGTATTGGTAATAAAGTAGCGTTTCAACAGGCGCCCCGGATTCTGCAACAGGCGGTAAAACCATTCCAGCCCCAAACTACGGATCAGGGACGGGGCTCGCTTTACCGTACCGGCGTGGAAATCAAAACCGGCCCCCACGCCAAGCATCACACCATTGATCTTGCCCTTATGCGCATTCATCCACTTTTCCTGCTTGGGCGCTCCCAATCCGATCCAGACAAAATCCGCACCGCTTTCGTTGATCTCTGCAATGGCGGCCGCATCTTCTTCCTCCGTCAATGTACGAAACGGCGGGGAAACCATTCCTACGATCTCCATCCAGGGGTAGCGTTCCTTCAGATTTTTTTCCAGCTGCGCGATCGTCTTTTCACTGGATCCGTAGAAATAATGCTTTCTGCCGGTTCCCATACTCTGGCGGAACAATGCTTCCATCAGATCCGGTCCGGCCACACGCTCTGCCTCGGCAAATCCGTTCTCGCGGATCTTTTTGGCAACCGGCATTCCGTCCGGAAAAGTCATTGCCGAACTGTTCAGTATCTCACAATATTCCGGATCATCCGCTGCCATCACCGTCGTATGCACATTGGAAAAACAGATATACTCTCCCGCCAAATCTTCGGCATGCCGGATCAAATATCCCGCCACTTCCGAAATTGTAGATGTCGTATAATTGACCCCCAGCACCGGAGATGTATAGTTCATAAGATTCCGGTACACAACGGCTCTTTTTCCCAGTTTTACCACCATGTCCGTTTCGGAACTCTCTCCCAGTTCACGACAAATCGGGAGTCCGGCACCTTCCAGCACGCCGATTTGTTCCGACGAAAAATTGCGTGCTACGCCATCCGAGAGATAGATCAAGTCCGCTTTTTTGCGTGCCAACACTTTCAGATCCGGATCATCCTCCAACAAAATCGTCTCCGTCACGCGGCATGCACTCTGAATCTCTTTCCATTCATTATCATAACCGTAGCGTTCGATACACCACTTCAATCGCTCCGCTTCGTCCCGGCGTGCTACGAGGATTACTTCCAAAACCTTCTGGCCTTTTTGGATACGCTTTGCAACAAACTTACCATATTGCCAACGGATCAGCAGATCGAAGATCATACCGAAAACAAGGATAACTCCCATGACCGTACGCGAGATTCTCTGCGACCATCCGATGAAAAACAAAAAGAACAGGATGCAGACCAGCATCGTTACATGCTGCTTGATCACTTCAAACGCTTTCTCTGCAAATTCCTGCTTCCATACCGGCGAACGACGATTCTTCCGGAACTGGAACACTGCCCAATAGGAAAGCAACACTACCCAGAAGAACACCTTGTAAAAATCATATTCACGGGTCGGATTCTTATAATACCAGTTAAAAATGACATAACGAAACAAAAGTGCATACAGGTATGCCATGCCTTCACCGATCAGGCACATCACCAGCATCACATTTTCGTTACGCTTCATATTATTTTTAATATTCTGCTTCAGATTTTCCATTCGAAAAAAGACTTATAAAAAGGGCAGTCGTAAAAACTGCCCTTTTTGAAACACTAAATTGAATTCAATCTCTGCAATCCTAACTTTGCATCAGATTATTTTACTGCAATACCAGCCTTATCGCACAGATTGCCAAACTCTACGCTGTCTGTGAACAGATCAAATACTTCTTCTCTGGTGTGTACAGTCAATGCATTGATCCAGTTCTGCAGACCTTCCGGATCAGCCTCGCGTCCGAAGATAGCCTTGTAAAGCATCTCTACAAACGCTTCATCAGAAAGATTCTTATCATTCATTTCCTGGCTGAATACAAATCCGTATGCAACCTGTGCACCGCTCTGACCTGCATCCAAGCGACCGCACCAATCTTCCAAACCAGCGTTATCGTATCCTCTGCCCAACGCTTCTGTGTACAGACGAGATGCGAAAGCGGTACGCTCATAGTTCTGGTCTACAGCTGCTGTCGGCTGATAAGATCCCGGAGTTACATTGAATGCTACACACTTCTCAGCAAACTCAGCACTGTATGCAAATCCCTGTACAAGAGCATCCACAGTCATACCTGCATTCAAACGAGCAACCCAATATGCTTTTCCTTCTTCATCAGCTGTGCGGCCAAGCATTACTTTGTAGAAGTCATCTACGATAGCTGCATTCTTTGCTGCAACATCAGCTGCGTTCTTTTCAGCATTCTCCAAATACTCAGCGGAAGCAAAGAATCCGTGTGCAAGTTCTGCACCACCAATCTCTTCGGATGCCAACTGGTTAACCCAATCATCCAAACCAGCTTTATCTGTTCCTCTGCCTAAAGCATCCTGATAGAAACCTGCTACGAAATCTGCAGTGGAATCCAACTCTGCATTGTACTTACCGTCTTTGATGTAAACCATCTCCGGTCCGTTACCAAGATTGATCTCCTGATAACCGTCCTCAACACCATCAGCAACTTCAAAAGATGTTACCTTACCGGTTTCTTCATCATATTTAACGGATCCTTCCTTCGCAACATCATCGACTGTCGGAGTAGTTTCCGGGCTGTCTGCTGCGTTAGCCAGCATCGGGCACATCATAGCACCTACTGCACCTGCCACTGCGATTGCTTTCTTCAAACCATTACTCTTCATTTCTTTCTCCTTTCCTCCCGTCCCGGGTTTTTACGGGGTCCTTTTTACCCCCCCAATTTTTATATTCCCCTTATATTCATTTGGAATATTTTTATGTTAGGAATTATACTCCCCGTTATCCGCTTTGTAAAGGATTTTTTTGGATTTTTTCCTTGAAATTCAAAGGATTACTCTTTTCTACAACATCTTGGTATTTGCAGATCTCAATCACACAATCGTTGCTGTTCACATCTCTTTTCGCCCGTGAACAGCAACATACGATGATCTCTTTTACGGTTCCGGAATCGGATCACCTTTATTGATGCCCGCTTTCCTGCATTGTTCTGCAAATTCCTGACTCTGCATAAATCCATTCAGAACCTGCTCTCGGGATCCGCCTCTGTTCAACTGTCCTACCCAGTTTCTTCTGCCGGCCGAGTCTGCCTCGCGTCCGAGGATAGTACGATAAAGCATATCCACATACTCTTCATTGCTTGTATGCTTTCTCAAATACTCCTGACTAAAGACAAAGCCATACGCCACTTTTGTACCGGAGCCGCCTCTTCCGAGTTCGCCGCACCAATTCTCCAGTCCGCCAACATCCGGTGTTCTGCCCAGACAGTTCTTATAGAGACGATATACAAAATAGGTGCGTTCATAATTCTGATCCCTTGCAGCTGTTGTTCTGTAGGTTCCCGGATCTATACCGTAACCTCTGCAAAGGTTTATAAACTCTTGACTTCCGACAAATCCTGCAAGAATCGCCTCCGGGGTCATCCCTACATCCAGTCGCTGAACCCAGTAATCAAACCCTGATGAATCCGGATCTCTTCCCAACATCGCATTATAGCAATCCGTCACGATCTCATTATTGCTCTTGTTCGAATTCTGGTATTCCTGCGAATAAAAGAAACCGTATACAATGTCTACCGCATCTTTTCTGCCGCTTTCCAACTCACGCACCCAGTAATTCTCTCCATCCTGGTCTGCGTTTCTCCCCAGCACTACCTTATACATACGATCAACAAACTTTGTTGCTTCTTCTCTGTTAAAGTTGTTCACCGGATTGCTGTTATTATTCCCGGAGCCTCCGCCGTTATTGGAGTTCCCAAAGCATTCACTATGATTAGTATAATGTCGTGTATTCTTATCCTGCGCCGTCAGATTTCCGTTGCCACCACTGGTGCATACAGAAACCGATCTCGAAATTCCGACATGATCCATAAAATTCTTTAATCCCGTCTGAAACTCCGTCGCTGTTGCTCTTCCGTGCGGATAGACATAATCTCCCTTTGTCGGAATGATCTCCCACTGGATCGCATAGGTAAATGCACCCCAGGCATAAAAATCAATGTCCAAAGAATCCTTAAAGTGATCCGTTCTACCATAATCATATGCGCTGTCATATCCGTAAGCCAATGCATATCTGTGAACCATCAGTGCCAGATCCTGCTTGGAAATCGGCTTATCTCCCGCAAAAGTGTCCGAATATACATTCGGATAACCCAATGCGATGTTTTCCTCTGCTCCCCAGATTGCGGCTGCCTTATAAAATTCTCCATCCAAATCATTGAATCGGGAAGCACCGCTGCCGTTGTATCCGGGCCGTCCTGCCAACTCATACAGCGTCTGTATTGCTTCGCCGCGAGTTACAATATCTCCGGATGCACCGTCATTCGTGTTGATAAAGCAGTCATAATAGTTCGGATCACCGTTGCCGACCGGCTGCGAAGGCACTCCCGTTACATTACACCATGCGTCATCAACGATAAACCAATAGCGAAGATCATCCATATAGTCCGTGCTGCCGCCATAGTTGATCACCCAGTCATAGTTCATTCCGTCATATTCGGAATAATCGATTTCTCCATCCTGCACGATCTTGATCAACCGTGTATTATTACTGATATCCAAACTGGTAAGGCCGGGATTATGACAAACCTGGCAGAAATACAACTGCGGACACTGAGACAAATTCAGGCTGCTAATACCGGTACTCATACATCTGAGCCAAGCAAGTCTGTGATTATGCGTCAGATCAAGTTTCTTCAGATCCGGGTTACCCGAACAGATTAACATCATCAGACTTTCGTTATGGGTTACATCCAGTTCCGTAACTCCGTTATATGCACAATTATAAAACTCCAGATCCGGGAAAATACTGACATCAATATTCCCCAGTTCCCTGTTATTCCAAATATCCAGTCTCTTCAGCTGCGTATTATGCGACAGATCCAAAGAGGTGAATTTGTTCTGAAAAGCGTCCAAATGCGTAAGGATAGGATTATTCGACAGATCCAATCTGGCGAGTCCGCAGGTACCGCAGGTTAAATGCTCCAGATTCGGATTATTCGTTACATCCAGCGTCCCCAGATACTCGTTTGTGTTTACTTCCAGATATGCCAATTTATCATTCTGTGTTACATCCAAAGATCGCAGATCACAATCGTGGCAATACAGCCATTCCAGGTTCGGATTATCCCGAAACGATAACGATTTGATCCTCGGATTACCCGAACACCATACACCGGTAACCTCTTTATTTTGGCTGAGATCCAGGGAAGCCAGATCACAATCCTTGCACCAGATACCTCTGACATCCGGAAAATACTCAATTCCTTCCATGGACTTTACATTTTTGTTGCCCTCACAGACAACATTATAAACGCCGCGTTCTCTTTCATCCAAATAGCCGTCATGGTTCGTATCATATCGCTGATTCATGATCTTCCGAAATTCCGCATCCGGAAAATGTGCCGAATCAATCGGAATCTCACCGGCTGCATGTACCGGGAATGCCCCCCAGCCCTGAAGAACCGTCTCCACGACCAGCGCTGCCGTAAGAAATTTTGCCAATAGTTTCCGTTTCATTACTCTCACACCTCCATAAAACTCCAAAAAGCCGTTCTCATCGCCGCTTCCATCCGGTTAGTTGAGACTAGCACGCTTTTTGCAGCCGCCCTTATAACCGCCATTATATTATGGTTTCAACCATGCCCTGTCAATAAAAGAAACACGAACGACAACGAAAATGACGCGAAACGAAAAAAATCACTTCCAAACGGCGTGCTAATTCAAAAAATCGGCGTGCTAAAGAAAAATCCGGGCGTGCTACCCGGATAAAAGGTATTATAAGAACAAAACCGCCCGGTTCTTTCCCGGGCGGTCCGTATCTGTTTCTTCTATTATAATATATCTACTGTTCCTTTTTATACACTCTCTCCAATTCATTCATCATCGTACGGAGGGAACCGACTACTTTATCGTAGTCCATACGTTTGGGACCTATGATCGCTATACTGCCGCGCATTCCTTCCCCCAGTTCGTAGGTAGCGGTCACCACGCTGCAGTCCTTCATTGCCTGCACCGGCGCTTCCTCGCCAATGTAAACCTGAATGCCGGTATTACCCTCATCGGATAATTTCTCGGTGGCCAGTCTCGCCAATGCCTTCTTTTCCTCAAAGGTATTGATCAGCTCACTGGCTTTCTGGTTGTCCGAGAGTTCCGGATACTTGAAGATATTATTGGCGCCGCTGGTGTAAATCTCCAGATCTTCCTCGCCCTTGATCGCCTGCGCGATGGCATCCATCACTTCTCCGACGATATCTCCGTGGATGCCTGCCTGCTCTTTCAGCGCCGTGATCATCCCCAGATTGATCTCTTCTAATGCCAGTCCGGTCAAATGTGTGTTCAGCAGAATGTTCAGTTTCAGCATCGTCTCATCGCTGAGTGCTTCGTCCACATGGATCATCTCATTGCGGATCACATTGCCTTCCACAACGATGACCGCCAGGATCTGGTTCTCATCCACTCTGGATAACTGCAAAAATTTCAGACGATTGCCGCGGATCTGCGGTGCGGATACCACCGTCGCATAATTCGTATTGGTTGCCAATACCTTCGCAACATTCTTCAGGACCTTGTCCATCTTGTCCTCGGTCTGTACCAACAGGCCCTTGAGTTCCTCGATCTCCTTGTCCTTTTCCTGCATCATATTATCCACATACATACGATACGCCCGGTCCGTCGGGATACGCCCTGCCGAAGTATGCGGCTGTACAATATAACCAAGCTCCTCCAGATCCGACATTTCATTACGGATCGTAGCGGAACTCAGGTTCAGATCTGTGTATTTCGAGATCGTACGGCTGCCCACCGGCTCTCCCGTTTCCAGGTAGTTACGAATGACAGCGTGCAGAATCTTCTTTTTTCTCTCGTCTAATTCTCCCTGCATCTTTCTCTCCCGGTAGTCTTATTGATATTAGCACTCGTTTCTGTAGAGTGCTAATTCATAGTAATAAAATAACACTACTTGTATTTCTTGTCAAGCAGGTGTCACAGAGGCGCGATCGCCGGAATAAAGTTTCTTGCAATATAATAGATAAAAAAGAACACCAGGACCAGATACCATACGATACGCCGCCTGGTCAGTATATGAATCTTCCTGCCGGCTAATGCCAGAAGATTTTCGATATATAATGCGATGATCAAACCGATCAAAAAAGGGATCGTGATATTACTTCGTAACGCAAGCGCAATATCCCCTTCCAGCAACGCCCGGACACATCTGGTATTCCCGCATGCGGGACACCATCCGCCGGTCGCCTCGTGAAAAGTGCACTCTGCCAGCCGATAACCGGATTGCAAAAACCACTTCGCCCCCAAAATCAAACAGACGGCTGCGACCGAAATCGCAACCGCCATAAAAATGCGTATTCTTTTTTCGGATCTTTGATCCATTCTCGTTTATACTCTGCTCTCTTACAGATCGATGCTGCCGCTCTTGCGCTTATTCAGCACATAATAAGCTTTCTTCTCTTCCGGCTTCACATACAACTCTACCGACCAAAGTTCCCGGCGGCTGCGCTTGTATACGCTGGTCCATACCTGTACGGCCTTTTTCACCAGTTCATCCATATCATAGGATTCCCCTGCATACTCCATATGGATCTCTTCCGGAACATCCGATACCGGCAGAACGATCTTATCTTTGGTTGCCGGTTTTTCTTTCACCTTGGAAGACTTCTCCTTTCCGGGGATTTCCGCCTTCTTTGCAACACTCTCCGCCTTCTTGCCGACAGCTTTTTCCGCAACCGTTTCCTTCACAGCTGCCTTGCTTGCTGCTTTCGTATCTATCTTATTCTCAATCTTGGAAACCTTTTTTGCGATTTCCTTTGCGGATGCCATCGAAACTTCCACAACATCCTTTTTCTTTATTTCTGTATTCTTACTTGCAGTAGCTTTCTTCTTCGGTGCTTCCTTCCCGGCCCCGATCTCGTTGGAGATCCTTCCGACCAGTTGCTCCTTCAGAAGCGCTCTTGCCTCTTCCGTACTCAGTTCTCCGAGTAACGGATCCGGCTCTTTCATCGATGATTTGGACGGTGCTTTCTTTACTACCGGCTTCGGTGTCAGCAGTTTGTCATCTTCCTCCGGCTCGGTCGCAAAAAACGCAGCAGCCAACGGTTTCAAGATTCCTGTAGAACTCTCTTTCGCTTTTTCACTCCTGGTTGACATAGTTTTCTCCGCTCCGTGTATAGATTATAGTACACCAAGTTTTAATATACCTTATACCGGTTAAAATGTCAAATCAGTGTTATTTAGTAATTATTTAAATACGGCTCCGGCATACGGTTTGCGCCTACTTCCACATTTCGGATATAGGTGATCTTGTTTTTATACACAATGAAATGATGGATATTCTGGCCTGCCAGCTCATTCACATACAGACACTGATCGTCAGCTCCTACCAGAGTGCCGTCCACCTTGGTTCCGGTATCCAGTTCGATATACACCTTTTTGCCGATAAAATTGAATTCTTCCATATTTGTTACCCCCTTTGCTACACTTTTCCTGTCAGCTCCTTACGCACCTTGGCGTATGAACACAAAGTAGATCAGTACTGCAGCTCCCAGTATAATACGATACCATCCGAAGGGCTTGAAATCCTTGTTCTTACCGATATACAGCGTCAGGAACTGGATCGCAACCAGAGATACCAGAAACGCCGTAACGGAAGTAACGATCAGGATGGTCAGCTCCGGTCCCGTAAACGTCATACCGGTGCCCAGAAACTTGAGCAGCTTCACCAGACTGGCTCCGGCCATGGTCGGGATCGCCAGGAAGAAGGTGAAGTTGGCAGCCACCTGTCTGGACAGGCCCAGCATCAGACCGGCAATGATCGTTGCGCCGGAACGGCTGGTTCCCGGAAGTGCCGCTGCGATCAGCTGGCAAAAACCGATGGCCAGCGCAATCTGCCAGGTCAGGTTCGGGATGGTCTTGATCTTGGGCTTCACACCCTTATGCTTTGTTTCGATAATGATAAAGAGTATACCGACCAGGATCAGCATCACTGCTACGATGATCGGTTTGTACGGTGCGGTCAGGTTTTCTACCAGTTCGTCCAAAAGCAGTCCGTACAACACACCCGGAATGCAAGCGATCACGATCTTTACCCACATCCAAAAGATCTTCTGCTTTACGACCACATTTCCGAACAATTTCCACACCTGCTCGTCACGGCTCTTCTTTTTGCCTTTGGATGCCTCCGATGCGGCACCGGCTTTTGCAATTCCGAAGGGCCACAGCACTTTCCAGTAAATGATCACAACTGCCAGGATCGCCGCCAGCTGGATCACGATGTCGTAAAATTCCATAAACGCCGCTTCGCGTTCCGGATCCAGATGAAACTTTACCCACTCATTCAACAGGATCAGATGCCCGGTGGAACTGATCGGCAGCCACTCCGTAACCCCTTCTACGATACCAAAGAGGATCGCCTTTAAGATCTCCATTATCTATACTCCTTATTTACAAATTCGCGCAGCGCTACCAGAGAACGCTCCACCTTTTCCGTATCGATGCAGTATGCCATACGGAAGTAGCCCTTCACGCCGAACGAATCGGACGGCACCAGGATCAGATCGTACTTCTTTGCCTTTTCGCAGAATGCATTTGCATCCTCTTCCAGAGCCTTCGGGAAGATGTAGAAAGTTCCGCCCGGCTTCACTACGGTAAATCCGAGATCCTTCAGTTCGTTATACAAAAGGTTCATATTCGTCTCATATACGGACAGGTCGCTGGTCATATCAATGCACTCTGCCACCGCCTGCTGGATCAAAGACGACGGGCAGTTATGTCCGGTACCGCGGGAGATCTGTACGCACATCGGTACGATCATCTCCGCATCCTTTGCCTTCGGGTTTACTGCCACATAGCCGATGCGCTCACCCGGGATGGATAAGGACTTCGACCAGGAATAGCAGCACAGTGTATTGTCATAGAATTTGGACACAAACGGCGCATCCGCTCCCGCAAACACGATCTCACGATACGGTTCATCGGAGATCAGGAAGATCTCGTGGCCGTATTCTTCCTGCTTTGCATACAGGATCTCTGCCAGCTTCTGCAGGGTTGCGGAAGAATATGCGATACCGGAAGGGTTGTTCGGCGTATTGATCAGCACTGCCTGCACCTTCGGGTTCAGCATCTCCTTAAATGCAGCAAAATTGATCTGGAAACTCGTCGTATCTGCCGGAACCACCTTCAGCACTGCTCCGGTCTGATTGATGTACGGATTGTACTCCGGGAAATACGGTGCAAAGGTCAGCACTTCATCCCCCGGCTGGGTTACGCAGCGCAGGGCATGCGCGATCGCCGATGCCGCTGCCGATGTCATAAAGATATGCTCGGTCTTGTAATCAATGCCGAATCTTCTCTTCAAAGAATCCGCCACGATACGGCGCACTTCCGGATTTCCCGGGTTCGGGCTGTAGCCGTGTGCCTGCGAAGAAGTCTTGGTCTGCAGGATACGGATCACTGCCTCATTGAAGGCATCCGGTACCGGGACGGACGGATTGCCCAGGCTGTAGTCAAATACGTTCTCGTAGCCGATCTCCTTGCCGCGCTCGCTTGCATATACCGCCAAAGCGCGGATCACGGACGGGGTTGCACACATATCTTTGTAGTGTTGTGAAATCATATTATGCTCCTATTTATTTCTCAGTTTTGTAATAAACTTCTCCAGTCTTCCGATCGCAACCTTCAGATTGTCGATGGAGTAAGCGTAGGAGATACGCAGGAAGCCTTCGCCGCTGTCACCGAATGCGGTACCCGGAACGACAGCTACCTTTTCTTCCTCCAGGAATGCCATCGCAAACTCTTCCGATGTCATACCGAATTCCTTGATGCACGGGAATACATAGAACGCTCCGTACGGTTCAAAGCACTCCAGGCCCATACGCTTAAACGCATCCATCAGGAAACGTCTGCGCTGGTTATAAGCTTCTCGCATCTTTGCTACATCTTCATCACCGTTCTTCAGCGCTTCCACTGCCGCATACTGGCTGGTGGTCGGTGCACACATGATCGCAAACTGATGGATCTTGAGCATCTGCTGCAGAATGATCTGCGGTGCGCAGGCATAACCCAGACGCCAGCCGGTCATTGCATATGCTTTGGAAAATCCGTTGATCAGCACCGTACGCTCTTTCATTCCCGGCAACTGCGTGATGGACACATGGTCGCCCTTATAGGAAAGTTCCGAATAAATCTCATCGGAGATCACATACAGATCGTGTTCCTCGATCACTTCCGCGATCGCTTCCAGATCGTGACGCTCCATAATAGCACCGGTCGGGTTGTTCGGGAACGGCAGCACCAGCACCTTGGTCTTGTCGGTAATGGCATCCCGCAGTTCCTGTGCGGTCAGACGGAATTCATTCTCTGCCTTGAGCTCGATGATCACCGGCTTTGCTCCGGTCAGGATCGCGCAAGGCTCATAGGAAACATAGCTGGGCTGCGGGATCAGTACTTCATCTCCCGGATCGATCATCGCACGCAGGGCGATATCGATACCCTCGGAACCGCCGACCGTCACCATGATCTCGTGGTTGTAATCATACTCCACACCGATACGGCGCTTTAAGTATCTGGCGATCTCGATCTTCAGGTCTTTCAGACCGGCATTGGAGGTGTAGAAGGTACGCCCCTGCTCCAGCGAATAGATACCCTCGTCACGGATGTGCCACGGCGTATCAAAATCCGGCTCACCCACACCCAGGGAGATGGCATCTTTCATCTCACTTGCAATGTCAAAAAACTTACGAATGCCCGAAGGCTTGATATTTACGACTTTTTCACATAATGGATTTCTCATGGTGTGATCATCTGCCTTTCATCTTCCGGTTTCTTTGCCATAATGGTACCGTGATCTTTGTATTTCTTCAAAATAAAGTGTGTTGCCGTGCTCAGTACGTTTTCCATGGTAGAGAGCTTGTCGGAAACAAAGGTGGAGACTTCCTTAATGGAACGCCCCTCCAGCGTTACCAGCAGATCATAACCGCCGCTGATCAGATATACGCTCTTTACTTCCGGATACATATAGATGCGTTCCGCGAGACCGTCAAAGCCCTGGCCGCGCTGCAGGGTACAACGCACTTCGATCAGCGCCGTCACCTTTTCCAGGCTGGTCTTTTCCCAGTCGATCATCGTGTGATAACCGCAGATCACACCCTCATCTTCCATACGGGCCATCTCGGCGGCGATCATCTCGTCCGTACTGCCCAGACGTACCGCCAGCTCGTGTACATCCACACGGCTGTTCTTTTCAATTGTGGTTAAGATCTCTTCGCGTAACATATGTATGCCCTCCTTTTTTTTCGTGGAGCCCCCTCATCCGGCGCTTCGCGCCACCTTCCCCCCGCAAGCAGGGGGAAGGCAAGGGACTGCTCCCCGGCTATTGACTAATCCTCACTTATCCAAATATCTCTCGGGAGGAACAATGAATCGTTCCACCCCGCTGTAATACAACAATCTTTTGTTATCTTTTGTGGTATAGCCGATCACGGCCGCCTCGGTATAGCCCTGCCTGCGCAGTTCCGTCAGTACTTCCGCGCCGTTATTTACAAAACAAAGCCAACTGCCGTAGGAATCCAGACGGTACGGATCGATATCCAGTTCGTTAAATACTTCCACCGTCTCCTGTCGGATCGGGATGTCCCGAAGCTCCGCCCGCAGTCCCACATGATGCTCTTTCGCCAGTTCCCACAACGCCGCTTCGATACCACCTTCCGCGATCTCACGCAGCAAAGGCGCCGAATCGTTTTGCTTCCCCTTTGCATTTGCGTACTGCGCGATCTCCGGCTTTGCCATCGCATAGCGCTCAATCTCCAAAGCCTTTTGCACATACGCCGGTGCATATCGCTTCCGCAAAGCTTCTTTGTTATCCCTTGCCGCCTGCACCGTTGCCCGCAATGCCACCGGTGCCGTTACAATGATATCCATTTACGGTGCCACCGAATCGCTCTGGGCAGCCGTCACTTCCGTTACCACCGGAGCTTCTGCTGCCATCTGTGCTGCCAGGGCCGCCTGCTCTGCCTGATGTGCCTTGATCGCCGCTGCCATCTGCTTGCACTGGTCGATGGAACCGCTTGCGATCGCCTGCTGCATCATCGCCGTATAGTTCGGATCGGCGGCCGCAATACCAACCACTGCCGTACGCGGGCTGGGATTGTATTTACTCTCATTTACAATGGAACGCTCGATCTCACGACCGTCCTGATATACCACTTTCACCAGTCTTGCCTGATAGCCGATATGTGCACTGGTCACGCTCACATAGCCTACCACCTGTCCGCCGTCCGCGATGATCGACTCATTCTTGGGCGGATTCTCGGAAAGCACTTCGCTCTCAAAGGTCACTTTTCTGCCCGGATCTCTGGTTTCCACACCGTAAATATTGAAGGTGATCTGCTTATCATGTGTATATCCTTCGATATAGATCGGATGCTCCGAGCTGTTCACAAAACGGAAATCCTTGCCGGCCGACTCTGCGATCGCCGCATCCGCCGACTTATCCACATAGGTAACCACCATCGAATGGTTGTGACGTTCCACCACCTGCAGTTCCGCACGCAGTACCGCATTATATAAGGTAGAGGAAACCTGGCAGATACCGCCGCCCAGACTCTCTACCACTTTGCCGTTCAGATAGGAACCTGCCAGACGATATCCGTTTTCTTCCGTAAACGGCTTGATCGTGTTATACGCCGAAAACTCTTCTCCCGGATACAGCAACGTTCCGTTGATCAGGTTACAGCCGTTCGTTACATTGGCACTTCTGGATGCGCCGGAGGACGAAAAGCTGGTCGTATAGGTTCCCAGCAGATCCTTCACCTGCGCCAGTTCCTCAGCCTGCCCCATCGGATAAAGTTCCTCCAGCGGCAGATTGATCTGTGTATTGCCTGCAACCACTTCATCAAACAGACCGCCCTGGATCATACCGGCCGATTCGGAGATATTAACGCCTTCCCCGGCCTGACCTTCCTCTACGATAAACTGTCCGTTCTCACGACGAAGATTGGCATTTTGCAAAGGCACATCATAGATCGCACAGTTATTTCTCAAAAAGTCGATCACAACTTCCTTATCAAAAGAAATCTGTAACGGCAGATTCATTCCGTTCTGCGCGATATCTTTCTTCATCATATAACGGTCGATCACATCACTGCCATCCGTCAGGCACAGCAGTTCATCCAAGACATCCCGGTTTTCCCAGTAAGGCGCCAGATCTTTCAGGCACACGGTCACCGGCTTGTTCTGCGCTGCGATCAGTGTTACTTCCTGCTCACATACGCCGGTATAATACTGTTCCACTGCTTCAACAGCCTGCTCTATGGTAAGCCCGGAGATATCCACGGCTCCCAAATGTACACCGGGATACACCACCGCATCCCGGATCACATTTTCCTTATCCATATCTTCTTCCGTACTGACACCCGGCAGATAATATGCCTTATGATCGGTCTGCACTGCCGCCACATGGGTTGCTGCCGAATACCAAAATACGGCGGCTACACCCGCAACCGCCAATAAAACCAACGGAAGCCAGACTTTCTGCTTCCTTCGCCTCTGTTTTCTCCTATTCTTTTTCACTTGCGTTCCCTCAAAAAGTACGATAAAATCGAGAAATACGATTACATGGCTAATGCCGCGGCAACCGTAGGCAATACCATGGCCAGAGTCAGAATGATGATCATGATCGTAGTGAAGACTTTTTTATTTTTGTTACTGTGCATATTAAACATAATTTCTACCTCATATTTATATAAGAAACCGAAAAACAACTCTGTATTGGAGAGTATTATACATGGTATTTCCTGTTTTGACAATAGTTGTACTGTTTATTATTGCAATGGCTCTTGCGAACCGAAAAAGCGACCACCAGATGAAAGAACAGCTGGATCGTTTCTGGGAAAAAGAGCAGGCTGCCAATCTGGTGCGCAAGCAGTCCCTGGAGGATCTGGAATACATTCATATCCCGGAAGAATTCTTTTCTTTTCCCTACGATGCAGAGGCTGACCCCGATGCCGCAGAAGCCATGACGATCTTAAACAGCTTAAAAGACGAGCAGATCGTCAACTTTACCGGCATCACCAATACGGATCTGAAACTGGCTTACGGTCCCGCTAATTTGCCGTCTCTGTCCCGCTTTGACCAGAACTACACCTTACTGGCAAGAGCCCTGCAGTCCCTGGCAGAATATCTGATCCGCAAAGAACAGCGCTCCGACGCCATCCGGGTTCTGGAATTTGCCGTCGACACCAAAACCGACATCAGCACCACCTATAAACTGCTGGGGGATCTGTATATCGAAAACGGCAGCCCGGAAAAGATCGATGATCTCATTCCCAAAGCTGCCGCTCTAAACAGCGCTTTATCCGGTGCGATCGTCCGTTCCCTGGAAGAGAAACGCTCCGATGACCATACGGATTCTTCCGGCCAATCCTCTCAGGATACCACGCCCTGAGAATTAATGCCCCAGATCAGATTGCGCCACTGTTCCAATTGTTCCACAGTCAGGAACCCGTTCGAAGTTCCCACATATCCGATCTTGTAGGATGCAAACAGCATCGCATCTTTGATCGCGATCGTCGAATCCCCGCATTCCAGATAGCGGTGCAAAAAGCAGGCCAGCAACGCATTTCCGGCGCCTGCCGTGTTCACCACCTCATTTGTTTTAACCGTATTGTAATGTACATTGATATTTCTTGCACGATCATACAGGATCAGTCCCTTTGCGCCCTGTCCCAGAATGATGATCTCCGGCTTATACCGTTTTGCAATATCCGCTACGAATTCAAACGGATCTTCTGCGATCGTGTCATCGCTGAAATACAATACCGTTGCAGCTTTCAGAAACTCTTCATTATACGTTTCCTTTTCCCGGTGAAATTCGTGAATGTTTACCGTGATCGGTCTGTGATAGCGCTGTGCCACCTCAATGAACGGCCGGCAAAAATTCGCATTGGAAAGAACCAGCATATCACAGCGCGCGATCAGCGGAGCCACCATGGACATATCATAATGCACATCCCGCAAACCTTTAATGTCCTCAAAGATCTGCTGTCTTCGCTCTTTATCGCAAAGGATCACCTGCATCGGCATTTCATCCAGCACCGGCAGAACATATTCCGTAGAGATATTCACCTTGTGCCCCGGCGGGTTGAAGATATTCATATCCTGATCCCGGCCGACCAACGACAACAACAGCGCCTCATCTCCCAGCCATTTCAACGCCAGCGTCTCATTATACGCATCTCCGCCGGGCGCAATGCTAATGCTGTTCGGTACGCTGGTCATCGGCTGATATTGAATGGGGATCTCTCCCACATTCACGATCGTTTCCAACTGCGTGATCCCTGCTACTGCAAATGTACTCATCTTCGTAACCCCCTTTTGTCAACCGTCTGCTGTATCGTTTTAATAATAACTGATCATATCCAGCTCATCGCGCAGATCGTTTGCCGCATCTTCCGGCAATCCCAGTTCTTCCAGCGCGTCCACCAGCGCACCCAGATCCGATTCGCTGGCATACTGCAAAAGATCCATCTCATCCCGGATATTCTCCGTCTCCTTGGAAGAAGGCATCTCGATGGTTCCGGCATTTGCCACGGACATCTTGCTGCTGATGCAGATGATCTTTTCATCATCCTCCATCAGCGCCACGGAAAGATCCGTCGCCTTGACTTCTGCGTGGTACTCGATCTGCAGTGTCGCATCCTTCATCAGATTTACGAATCTGCCTGCCTCGTCATCGATTTCATTTTCGATCTCATCCTTCGCCAGATCATAGAACTGACGCAGATCCATCTTAAACACGCCACCCTTACCGTTCAGATCTTCTACCGCAAAAGTGATCTCATCATCCAGATTGGAGGAAGTCAGTGTAAAGTCCATCGTAGCACCGGAACTCGTCAGTTTTCCGTTTCCTTCCAGCGACAGGAGTTCATCGTCATCTTCCGTGCAATACAGCCCGGCATACAGCTGCCCCTTGTTCAGCACATATCCGCAAAGAAGCACTTTATCCGTTGTCGAATCCTCTTCCATTCGCAAGCCGATGATCTGACCGATCTTGTTGACATACAGAGTGATCTCCCATTCCTGATCGATCTGTGCATCGTCCAGATCTTCCAGTGCCTGCTCCACTTCCTCGGTAAATTCATCCCAGGAATCGTCAAAGTCCTCGTTCGGCAACATTTCTTTCATGCTATCCATGACCGCCTGACGCAGTTCTTCATCATCTGCCAGTGTTTCCAGCAGATCCCGGGCCGTTTCTTTCACCATCTCTTCATCTGCCGTAAAGGTAAGCGAAATGCATTTCTGTTCTTCGCCGGCGATTTCCAGAGTATCGTTTTTCTCATCCACATTATCGATCTTCGAGATCAAAATGTTCATATAACGATTGTAGATGCTTTTTAATACCTTCGGATCGATCGTCTGCTTGGCGATCTCCGCGGAACCAAACAACACCTCTTCCATCTTCTCCAGCTCGTCTTCGTCCAAAAAGTCATCCAGCTCAACCTTTGCATAATCCTTGTTGATCTCCGGCATCTGTATATAAAAAGTATGTTTGTTTGAATCGTACAACTCATTCAGCGTCAGCAGATTATCCCGATCGGAGAGCTGCAATGCCTGCATAGCACGCGCCTCCTCTTCCGTGCGCTCAAACTCGTAAAGCAGGGCAATGTTCGAAAGGGCATCCAGACGAATTGCCGGCTCTTTGTCTCCGTTATCGGCCGGTGCATAGGTCTTTTCCCATTCGTTATAGTCGAGATAATCATAATTTCCCTTATCCCACTCATCCTGCATATATTCCATATACTCATCATAGTATTCGCCCATATAACTGTAACGGCTATTCTGATACTCGGTATAAAGGTCCTCTATCCCATGGATCATATCTTTGGAAAGCTCCATGCGCAGCTCACCGCTGACCTTCAGGCCTTTCAGGTCATCTGCCTGCTTGCAGACTTCCTCGTAGCCTTTCCAAAGCGCATCGTTCTCGATCAGATTCTTCTGCAGCACATACTGTGTGTATTCCTCCGGAGATTTGGTCATTCGGGCCCATGTATTGGCCAAAGCCGCCCGGAATACAAAACCCAGAACGCCTGCTGCTACCGCAAGGATCGCAACTACCGCAATAACAATGCCCAGCACCGGTTTCTTTTTCTTCGGTTTGGAAACATCTCCCCCGTCATTGGCGGGAGGCACAAATCCCTGTGTATATCCGGGATCCGTATTTACCGTATACTCATTAAATACTCCGCTGTTCGCAAACGCACCGCTGATATTGATCGGCGCTTCGGTATTTTCGGTATTCGTCGTATTTACCGCCGGATCCGTATTAACCGCATTTCCGTTATCCGGATTGCTCCCGGTATTTTCTGCTCCGCCCTGCATACCGGTATTGGTGAAGTTTTCCGTGTTATTATCCATACTATTTCCTCCCCAAAAATGCCTATAGTTAGTTTATTATATGCATGGCTTTCCCGCTTTGTCAATTCCGTCAAAAGGCAGCTTCCGCCCTGTAATTTCCCGAAACACACCGTCTTGCAGTTTTGCAAAGTCTGTGCTATAGTACTTTTTGTTGCTGATAACGATATGCCGGATTTCTTAATATAGAAAGGATACAGATCATGGAAGAAGAAAAGAAGATCACGATCACAAAGGATATGACGATCGGTGAAGCTCTGGTTACGAAGCCGGAGATCGCAACCGTTCTGATGAATGCAGGTATGTTCTGCTTCAGCTGTCCCGCATCCCAGGGCGAGACCCTCGAGGAAGCCGCACTGGTACACGGCTTTGATGTGGAAGATCTGCTGGAAGCCGTAAACAACGGCGCCGAACTGTAAGATCCCTTACAAATTGCTCTGCTGTTCATAAATCCTCCGATATTCGGGGGATTTTTTCATTACCGGCCAAGGCGTTCCGGAATAAAAAAGCAGAGAAAGCAATCTTGCTCTCTCTGCCGGATTATCTTTATACGCTTAGAAAAGTTCGGCTATACTGCAAACTTCGGATCAATAATGATCGGTATGATTATTTCTTCTTTGCAGGAGTCTTCTTTGCTGTGGGCTTTGCACATGCAGCTTTCTTCGGCTCAGCCTTCTTTGCCTCTGCCTTCTTCTCAACCGGCTTTGCTTCTGCCTTCTTAACCTCTGCCTTTGCCGGCTCAGCCTTCTTTACTTCTTCCTTCTTCTCAGCGGTCTTTGCTGCAGCCTTCTTCGGCTCAGCCTTCTTTGCCTCTGCTTTCTTCTCAGCCGGCTTTGCTTCTGCCTTCTTTGCTTCAGCCTTAGCCTTCTCTGCGAAGCTCTTTACGATCTCTGCTGCTGCTGCATCGCCTTCTACGCTCAGAACCTCTGCACCCTTCTTGCCATCCAGAAATGCAACAAAATCGTTACCGTCTGCAACTACTTTTGCGTTGTAATCATAATACTCATACGGCTGAACATCGATCTTTCCGTCTGCAACTGCTACATAGAAAGCACCTTCGCCCTCGCCCGTAATGTCAATCTGAACTGCAGCCTGAGCAAACTTCTTTGCATCTGCCTTTGCTGCCTTTTTCTTCACATAGCCGACGATCTCTTCGTAAGTCATAATTCTCTCCCTTCCTCTGTCTACTACAGATTCCCCTTCACTTTTTCCAGCGTGATTGTATAATAACCAATATTAGCTAATAACTACAAAGATAAATATAATTTTGTTTTCAGTTTTTGTCAACATTTTTATTGTATTTTTGTGAAAAATCACCATCGATGACAGAAATGTCGACGCCCGGCGGCTTGATATACTGACAAAACGAGCCGATTTATACTATAATATGCACATCTTATTGATACCGAAACGGAGCATCTGCTTATGAAGAAAACTGAGATTTCCGAACTGTTAAACCGCCTGGATGCCGAATACGGCACAGAGATTCCCTGCTATCTCGACCACGCGAATGCCTGGCAGCTATTGATTGCCACGATCCTGAGTGCCCAATGCACGGATGCCAGAGTCAATCTGGTCACCAAAGATCTGTTTGTTAAGTATCCGAATGTCAAAGCCTTTGCGGATGCGGATCTGACCGAACTGGAACAGGACATTCACTCCACGGGTTTCTACCATAATAAGGCCCGCAACATCATCGCCTGCTGCCGCCGTCTGATCGAGGACTTTGGCGGGGAGGTTCCGCAGACCATCGAAGAACTGACTTCACTGCCCGGTGTAGGACGCAAGACCGCCAATGTGATCCGCGGCAATGTCTTTCGGGAACCCAGCGTGGTCGTAGATACCCATGTGGGCCGCCTGGCCAGACGCCTGGGGCTCACCAAAGAAGAGGATCCCGAAAAAGTGGAGTATGCCCTGATGAAAGCCATCCCGAAGGATCACTGGATTGCCATCAACACACAGCTCATCGCGCTGGGCCGTACCATCTGCAAATCCCAGCACCCCAAATGCGAAGAATGCTTCCTGCGCGATCTGTGTTCGTACTATAAAAAGAACGGTAAGGTCTGATCCCGGACTTTTGCCCAAAAAAACAGGCTGCTTCCGTAAAGGAAACAGCCTGATATTTTATCTGATGTATTTTCGGAAAATTACTCTTCCTCGATAGCACCTACCGGGCAGGAACCTGCGCATGCGCCACAGCTGATGCAAGTGTCCTTATCGATCTCGAACTTGCCATCACCTTCGGAAATAGCGCCTACCGGGCATCCGCCTGCACAAGTACCGCAAGAAATACATCCGTCTTTGATTACATATGCCATTTTTCATTTCCTCCTGTTTTCTCTCAGCCAAAAGCTGTTAAATTAGTCTTCCCCGACTAAACACATAGTAGCATAAAGCCCTATATTAGTGTTACGAAATCTTGATTAGTTGTATCTACCTATCTTGCCATCGAAAATGCTTCTCTCTGACACCTTTTTCAGGCATTCTGCAGCTCTTCGCGACGCTTCCGCACACCGTCCAGGATCACCTTTTTCTTCTCAAGCACCGCGCCCTTGTCCATCGCCGGCACATCCTTCAAACGATACTCCAGACCGAGCTTTTCATACTTCGGCAATCCCATGGTATGGTACGGCAGCACATCCAGCGCCTTCAGATTGCTCAGGCCGCCGATGAAATAGCCCAGTTTGTAGAGATACTCGTCATCATCCGTGATCCCCGGCACCACCACGTGGCGGATCCAAACATCTACATGCTTTTCATCCAGATACTTCGCAAACGCAAGAATCCCATCATTGGGCTGCTGTGTCAGCCACTTGTGCTTCTCCGGATCGATATGCTTGATATCCAGCATCACCAGATCCGTGATCTTCATCAGTTCATCCAGCTTCTTATTGTACTCGCTCTCCCCCGGATGATACATAATACCGGAAGAATCGATGCAGGTATGGATATTGTGCTGCTTTGCCAGTGTAAACAGCTCCAATACAAAATCGATCTGCATCAAAGGTTCGCCGCCGGTCACGGTGATACCGCCGCCCTGATAGAAACCTTCATTGCGGATATACTGCTCTATGATCTCGGAAGCCTCCGTCGGCGTTCCTCCTTTCGGATCCCATGTATCCGGATTGTGACAATATGCGCAGCGCATCGGACACCCCTGCAAAAATACTACAAAACGGACGCCCGGCCCGTCTACCGTTCCAAAACTTTCCGTCGAATGAATTCTACCCTTCATGTCTTACCCTCCTGAACAATTATTCTCCCTCATCATACTATATTCCGGCCGTTTCTTCAATGCTCCCCGGCAAACTGCAACTTAGAAAAAATTCCCAAAAACGAGGCAAAATGTGGTAAAGTATATGTACATGCACATCGAGGGCTCTGCTTATGAAAAAAAAGATCGCTGTTTTCGCAAACGGATATAATACCGAATCTTTAAAAGAAGCTCTGAAGGGGATCCAACGATTTTCCGAAAAGGCTGACTGGGACATCTTTGTTTTTATGTGCTTTGCGTCCTACGGCGAAGAACAGGCCCACAATATCGGCGAACTGAACATCTACACGCTGCCGCATACGGAAGACTTTGACGGCATCATTGTATTCTCAAACCATCTGAATGCGCCCCACACGGCCGAAAAACTGTGTCGGGATGCAAAAGAAAAAAATATCCCCGTAGTCAGCATCGGTATGCCCCTCGAAGGCATTCCCAGCATCAATTTTTCCAATGAAGAAGGTATGCGTGCCCTCATCACTCATCTGGTCGAAGCGCACGGTGTGAAACGCATCGCCTTCTTAAGCGGACCTGCTGACCACAGCGACTGTATCGCAAGACTGAATGCCACCAGGGAGACTCTTTCCAAATACGGTCTTTCCTTAAAAGAGGAAGATATCGCGTACAGTGACTGGGGAAATACCGTTCCCCGTATGGTGATCAATCAAATGATCGAAAAGAAGGATTTTCCGGATGCTCTGGTATGCGCAAACGATACCATGGCTATGGCCGCCTTTACACAATTCATACGCAACGGATATTCCGTTCCCGAAGATATGATCATCACCGGATTTGACAACAGCACTTACGGCCAAAAATCCTATCCGGCGCTGACCACCGTGGATCCGAATTTTCCCGAGATCGGATATCAGAGCTGTCAGATCCTTTGGGACCAGATCCTCGGCAAAGACGCCGCTTTCCACCATACGGTCCCGTCCCGCTTTGCGCGTGCAGAGAGTTGCGGCTGTATCGATCATCCCGACTATGTCAATCTCCGGAAGTATTTTTGCAAATACTCCTATCAGAACTTTCTGGAATCCACCGCCATTGAGATGTTCGAGCGCCTGCTGCTTCAAAGTATGTCCGGAACCAACGGATATGAATCTTTGAAAGAACAGATGCAAGACCACTTCAACCGCAATCATTTCTTTGAAGGCGATGATTTTCATATCATCGTTGACCATGACTACTTCGAAAAAGTGATCACGGAAGAAAACGCCGGCAAAGAGATCGCCTACGAAGAACAGATGGATGTGATCGTATCTCTCAAGAACGGCCAGCCGCTTCCCAACCTTGTGGTTGACCGGCATGAACTGATCCCCGGATATGAAAAAACCGACGGTGAACAGCATGTTTATTATTTCCTGCCGCTGCATAACCAGCAATACAATTATGCTTATGTCGTATTTAAAGACGATGCCGCCATTATGCAGCAGGACAAGGCCAATCCTTATCTGGAGAAACTGCAGGAATCCGTAAAGATGCTCTGTATCAATCTGCGCTTAAACCGTGTAAATCAGGATCTGAAACGCGTTTATAACCGTGATCCCATGACCGGTCTATACAACCGTCTGGCCTATGAGGAAAAGGCAGAGTTACTATATAAACAAAGCCTGAAAGACAAGACCACCATGATGGTCATGTTTGTGGATATCAACTATATGAAGCGCATCAACGACCAGTACGGACACCTGCATGGGGATAATGCGATCAAGCTGGTCGCCGAATCCATCAAAAGCGTTCTGAAAAAAGACTGGATCGCTGTCCGTTTCGGCGGTGATGAATTTCTGCTGATCGCAAGCAACTGCGACCGGGAACTCGCTGCGGAAGTGCGCCTGAACATCCTGTCCTGTCTTGCCAGAAAGAATCATGAGGAATCTCTGCCTTTTGAGATCTCTGCCAGCTGCGGCTATGTGATCACAAATCCCGATATGCCGTCCCATCTGCAGGAATATGTCAAAGAAGCGGACAATCTGATGTATCAGATCAAGCAGGAAGTCCACGCCCGGGACGGTAAGCCCAGATATTCCTGATTTCATCTTTTTCAGACAGCGGTCAGACAATGGGGACGGTTCTTTTGTCTGACCGGATTATTTCACAATCAAATGATAGACGGTCCTTGGTCAGACAAAAGAACCGTCCCCCTGTCTGACTCTTCAGAAAAAAATCCCAAAAAACAGGCAAAATGTGGTAGAGTATAAATAGCACGCACACTCAGAGAAAGGTGGCCGGTTTATGAAGAAGAGGATTGCTATCTATGCTAACGGGTTTAACATCGAGCCTCTGCGACAAGCCTTAAAGGGAATACAGAACTTCATCGAAAAGGAAGACTTTGATATCTTCGTGTTTATGGGATTTGCCTCATACAGCGAGAACCATGATCACAATGCGGGCGAACTGAACATATACCATCTCGGCCATATGGAAGATTTTGACGGTATCATCGTTTTTTCCAATCATCTGAATTCCCCCGAGACCGCGATCAGCCTTTGCCGCGAAGCCAAAGAAAAGAATATCCCCGTCGTAAGCGTAGGTATGCAGATCGACGACGTTCCGTGCATCCGTTTCTCTAACGAAGAGGGTATGCGTGCCCTGGTGACACACCTTGTCGAAGACCACCGCGTCAAACACATTATGTTCTTAGGCGGCCCCGCCGATCATGTGGATAACACCATCCGACTGGAGACCACCAAAACCGTGTTGGAAGAGCACGGCCTGACGCTGAAAGACGAAGATATCATCTACGGCGACTGGGGAAATACGGCTCCCAGAAGAGTGATCGAACAACTGATCAAAACCCGGGATTTTCCGGATGCCCTGGTGTGCGCGAACGATACCATGGCGATGGCGGCGATCACGCAGTTTGTGCGAAACGGGTATTCCGTTCCCGATGATATGATCATCACCGGTTTTGACAATTCCCCCCACGGGCGGCATTATTATCCGGCGCTGACCTCGGTCGATCCGAACTTTACCCAGATCGGTTATCAGAGCTGCAAGATCCTGTTTGATCTGATGAAAGGCAGAGAAGTACAGCTTGATCAGGCGGTTCCCTCTCTCTTTGCGCACGCGGAAAGCTGCGGTTGCAAGGAACTGCCCAAGTATGTTACACTCCGGAAACAGTTTTGCAAATATTCCTACCAGCATTTCCTGGAATCAACGGCCATTGAGATGTTCGAGCGTATCCTGCTTCGTAACATCGCCGTGACCGGTGATTATGATTCGCTGAAAAAAGACCTGCAGGATCATTTCCGCGAATATCATATCTTCGAAGGAAACGAATTTTATATGATGATCAATCCCGAATACTTCGTGGATGTGGTCGCCAAAGAAGAGGAAATCCTGTTTGCCGGCTATAAAGATGAGATGGAGGCCGTCGTGATCCTGAAGGACGGACAGATCTGCCCTGCTACCAAGACAGACCGGCACGAGCTGATCCCCGGCTATCAAAAGAAACCGGGAGAACCGCATATCTACTATTTCCTGCCGTTACACAACGCGCAGTACAATTACGGCTATGTGGTATTCGTGGAAGGTTCCGTCATCATGCAACAGGATATGATCAATCCGTATCTGGAAAAATTGCAGGAATCCCTGAAACTGCTGCGGATCAATCTGCGACTGGACGGCCTGAACAAAGACCTGATCCGCATCTATAACCGCGATCCGATGACCGGTCTTTACAACCGACTGGCTTATGAGGAAAAAGCCGAGGTACTCTATCACAAAAGTCTGCAGAACAAACAGCCGATGATGGTCATGTTCGTGGATATCAACTATATGAAACGCATCAACGACCAGTACGGACACCTGCACGGCGATAATGCCATCAAGACCGTTGCCGAATCGATCAAAAGCGTATTGCAGGATGACTGGATCGCCGTTCGTTTCGGCGGTGACGAATTCCTGCTGATCGCAACCAACTGCGATAAGGATGCTGCGACACAGGTGCGCCACAATATCCTGGCATACCTGGATGTCAAAAATCACGACGGTACGCAGCCCTTTGAGATCTCAGCCAGCTGCGGCTACGTGATCACGGATCCCGATACGCCGTCCAATCTGCAGGAATATGTCAAGGAAGCGGACAACCTGATGTATCAGATCAAGCAGGAAGTCCACGCCCGGGACGGCAAACCCAGATATTCATAAAATAAACAAAGGTGGTTTTAACAACACGTGAATTATATTGGTTCAAAGTATTCTTTATTGGATTTTTTACAGGAAACAATCACAAAGGTGACCGGATACAAAGACGGAGATTCCTATGTTTTTGCCGACCTGTTCGCGGGAACCGGCATCGTCGGACAGACTTACAAAGCAAAAGGCTGTACGGTCATCGCTAACGACATTCAGTATTTCAGTTATGTTTTAAACAAGCACCTGATCGAAAATATCCCGGAGCTTTTGTTCTCCGCAGGGCAGTATGCGTCCCTGTGCGATCCCGATGCGGCTGCCAGTTCACAGCAGCGACTGATGGACGGCACCACGGATCTGCTGAATACCTTAAATGATCTGCCGCCCGCAGAGGGCTTTCTTTACAACAACTATTGCGAAGGCTCCGGATCCGGCAGAAACTATTTCACGGACGACAACGGAAAGAAATGCGACGCCATCCGTATGGAGCTGGAACGTCTGTATACTTCCGGTGAGATCAGTGAAAATGTCTACTTCTACTATCTTGCCAGCCTGATCAATTCCATCGACCGCTATGCCAACACCGCTTCGGTCTACGGTGCGTTTTTAAAGCATGTCAAAAAATCCGCCCAGAAACAATTCCGTCTGGAGCTGTTTCCGGTGATCCCCGGCAAGATCGGCAAAGTATTTAATGAAGACATCAATATGCTGGTACGGCATATCCACGGCGATGTGCTTTATCTGGATCCGCCATACAATGCGAGACAGTATTCCTCCAACTATCATGTACTCGAGACCATTGCCCGTTATGACAATCCGGAACTGACGGGTGTTACGGGGCTTCGCAAGAACGACGATCAGAAAAGTCTGTTCTGCTCCAAGCGAACGGTGGCAGAAGTATTTGAAGACCTGATCAAAAATGCCGACTTCAAATACATCTTCCTAAGCTACAACAATGAAGGCCTGATGTCATTGGATACCATCAAAGAGATCATGTCCCGTTACGGAAAGTACAGCTACTACACCAAGGTATACAAGCGCTTCAAGGCCGATAACGACACCCATCGAAAGATCGCCGGCAGTTCCACAACCGAATATCTGCATTGTCTGAAAAAATAATAAAGAGGTGGTTTGACGACCACCTCTTTTATTTTTACCACTGTTCAATTTCCCGGTTCAGACGGATCAGATTACAAAACAATCGGTGTTTCTTGCCGGTTGCTTTATCCGTGATCATCCCGCAACGTTGCCCGTTGCTTTTTTCATAGTCCATATAGGCCGCGATCCGCTTGCGCATCAAAGCAAGATCACATTTCATCGCCATGTTTTCCACATCATCGCTGCCGTCACACACAACATACAAACGGTTCAGCATCTGCTTGCGGTCTTCCTGCGATTGGTTATCATAGAACCACCGGACCAGTTCATCCTTCCCCTCCCGCGTTCCGAGATAATAGTCTCTTTTCTCCCGCGGCAGTGCCTTCGGGTATACGGTCAGTTTCACATCGTATTCCCTTCCGGCGATCCGGATATCCACATCATGATTGTACGGATCCGGATCGTGAACGGCTCCGTATTCGCAGAAAATATATTCGCACATGACGGAAGTCTGATAATTGTACCAGCGATGAAGAGCATACTCTTTGAAGTCATAATCGTATTCCTTATTGCCCTTGTTCTGTTCGATCATCTCCAGACATTTTTGCAAAGAATCCGCTTTATAGATAAATCCGGTCTCCTTATTACGAATCTTTTTCTGCATCGGCCAATCCACGGACATGATCTCCAATGCCTTATGCAGATCCTCTTCCAATCCTTTATCCAATACCCGCTCCTTTCTCCGGAAATCTTCCGGGATCACGTTTCAAAGGTCACCCAATCCGGCCGCTCTGCACATTCCGCACCGGGACCTTTTGATCGATATTCCTCAAAGACCGTTGTCTCGTGTGCTTCCGGCTTGTTCCAGTCATGGTAGCCTTCCGGACGGATATGGGCATCCATCCAGCAATCCTCCAGGCGCAGTTTCGCATAGATCCGCCAGGGTCTGGCAATATAGCAGCTGCCGTCCGGGATACCCTCTGCGCGCAGGAACTTACAGTTCTTCGCCACAAAGCCGACCTGCACATGCTCGGGTGTGGAGGGCGCAAATACATAGCCCACTTCATTACTTACGAACTCGCAATCCTCAAAATATGCCGTGGCTCCGCCGAAGATGAAATCCACGCCGCCTTCGATCCGGCAGTTTTTAAAGTATACCGTGTGATCCTTGCGCGGTGTGTGCTGCTTCGGTCCGGTAAAACCGCCGGGCTGCACTTCCTTGGGCGGCAGCGGTGCCAGAAATAAAGTATCCTGATGTCCCTTCAAAACGCAGTTCTCCACGTGGATATCGTCGCCGTCCAGATACAGCGCAATTGCCTGTCCTGCCTCTTTTCCGGGCCCCGCCGTATTCTCAAAGGTGCAGTTTTCAAACCGCACGCGATCTCCGTCCACCAGCACCGTCTGGGTACGGAAAGTGCGGTAAGGTGTCCCGTCCGGATGCGTCGCAAACGCCCCGATATCCCCGGTATAATGTTCTCCCGTGTAAATCTTGTCCGATTCGGATAATGTGTATTGCATAACGTAACCCTCCTGTTTTCTCTGTGTAGACTCCTACTCCTACTTTATAACTTTTTGCCTCTCCTTGCAATCGCCCGGAGGGTTTTTGCTTTCTCGGAATTGCAACGCAATTTCCTATAAAGTAAAAGGGCGCCGAAACCGCAGGGATTTCGACGCCCTATTTTATTGAATAAATTTTAAGAATTCCACAGCCAGCGCCGTATGCTCACTGCCGCCTCCAAATGCAGCATACAGGGACGGCGTTCCTTCACCGTTATAAACATAGTTCGCATTGAACAGTTTTGCCGTATCCATGCAGACCGCCACCGGAATCTCTTCGTAATACAGCACCCGGTCCTCTGCCTCAAATGCGGCGATCGTATCCGCATCCAGCACATCCGTCAGCGGTACAAACCAGCCGGCCTCGGTATATCGCTCGATCACATCCTGTCCGGAAACCATCAGATCGATCCCGCCGGTGTAGGCCAGCGCCATCAGTCGTTCCTCATCCTGGTACGTGTACTTGACCATCGCCATATTATCGGAGACATCTCCCACCGCGATGTGCGATGACGCATCCAAAAGGATCATCTCCTTCTTCGGATTCTGTACAAACTGTTCCGTAAACGGCTGCTCGATCTGTGCATCCGCAGTATCCAGCTCCGCAAAATTGATGAACAGCACATTCAGCACTTCATCCTTTTTGGTTACCATAGAAACGATAAACCAGATAACCAGGGCTACTCCGATCGCACCGCCGATCACCCATTTCAGATAATAATCTTTAAAATACTGCCACTTCTTTTCGGGTGACGCATTCTTGATCTGCTCTCGTTCTTCCCGAAATTCGTCCATTACCGGCATTTTCTTACACCTTTACACTGCAGCATGGAACCAAAAGATCTTGACCGGTATACTGTCCGCATTCCGCTTGAATACATGGAACACTCCTGCCGGCGCTACCATCGTAAGGCCCGGATAGATCGGAAACTCTTCCTCTCCGATGATCGCCATCCCGTTGCCTTCCAGCACAATAAAACACTCCTGATCCTCGTGTTTACCGCCTTTTCCATACTCGGTCTCGTTATAAAAAGTGAGCCCGGCATGGCATCCGTTCACGCAGCCCTGTTCCTCTCCCAGCACATCACAAGCCCGCTTTCCCGCTGCACGCATCCTCTCTATTTCTTTGTTGGAATCAAAATAATACATTCGGAATCCTCATTGTCTTTTCAAACACAACAGAAACGATTATAGCAAAAAAATCGCGGTTTGTATAGAATCCGGCTTTTTTACAACATGCCGGCATCTGCGATGGCCTTGTAGTATACCGAAAGCGGCACACAGCTCTGCGCAAAACTCTTGGTAGGCCCGCCGTTGACGATGACGGCATCCTCCACGATCCGCTTATCGCCCAAGGCTGTTCCGGAAATATTTCGGATATTGCTCCAGAAAGTGGCTTTTCCGGCTTCCAGATACTTCTTATCGCCGGTCAGCTCATAGCCGATGGTCATCGCCTCCAGAAGAAGCGTATTATTGCCCAGCCGGTTTAAGCTCGGCAGTTCCTTATAATAGAACAGTCCGTTGTCCAGCAGGCAGTTGTCCACCAGATCATCCACCGCCCCCAGGATCAGGCCTTTCAAATGCTCCGACGGGAATACGCGGTAGTAGCGCATCAGACTGCCCACGGCCACCGAGATCATAAATCCCGTACGGATCGCGGTATTGTCCGTATACGGTGCGATCCATTCGCCGTATTCCTCGGTCCATTCCGTAAAATGCCCGATGATCCAATCGCCTTTTTCGATCCATTTCGGATCGTTCGTCTCCAGATACAATGCCGTCAGCGTACGCAGTGCCCAGCCGGTCTCTCTGGCGTTGCTCTCGCCGCTCACCTGATATTCCGGTGTCTCCAGCAGGCGGCGTACATTTTCTCCGATGCCCAGGGCCGTTTCCAATGCCCGCTCATCCCCGGTGAAATGATAATAATCCAACAGGCCTTCCACCCATTCGTGGGAGCAGACCATACATCCGTCCACGCAATGCCCGCGGGTATGTTCCCACTGCCCGCCCAGCAACAGCGGATCTTTGCTGTAATGGCATACATCCACATCCATCCAGTGGCTGCCGGCCGCGATCATATAATCCAGAAAACGCCGCTCCCCGGTGCGCGCATACAGCAATGCACAGGCGTGCGGGTAATCGTATTCGTTGTTGGTCCAAACAAGATGCCCCTTGCCGCGCCCCTGCTTGGTATAGTTCATATCCGGCGCATCGCCGAAATTTAACATACCGTAACTGCGGCTGTGAGCGTCTGCCTTGGTGATCAGCCCGATCTCCACTTCGGCATTGATCCGGTCCCGGTCCACAAAGATGTCCGGCATCACGCCTGCCTTCTTAAACCGCTCGGAATCGATCCACGGCTTATCCGGCATCTGATAGATCAGGCTGCGGTTGTCGATCTGTGTCAGTGTTTCCTCCGCGCCGTGGAAATGCAGCAAAAACCGCTGCTCCCGGCTCATACCGGACTGCATCACCACCTGATCCACACCCTCCGGCACCAGCATCACATAGATTCCGGATGCATCGGCCTTCACTGCCTTGGGATAGTTCTGCTGCGCCTGAAAGATCGTCGCGCAGACACCGCCGGCTTCGTCGGTATAGTCCGTAAAAAATGTTCCGTAGAACACTTCCGCAAAGTGCTCATTTGCCTCACCCAGCAGATGCCTGGCGTCCACCACGCGCTCGACCGCAATGCCGTCGCCGATACTGAAATTGGTCTTGTAGTTGGAACTGCCCACACAGGTGCGTCCGTTTTGCAGGGATACCTTCTGTTCGATCGCCGGCAGGCGCTTGATCCCGGTCGTCTCATACAACGGCCCTTCCTGCGGATCCGCCCCTGCTGCCATACTGCCCTCTCCGACGGAATCGCCCTTTTCAACAGCGATCTGTCTTTGCAGCGTCGGATCGTACATCGCTCCCGGCGTACTCTTTAGCGCAAATACCAGGGATGCCGCATGCAACGGCTCATCGGTCTCATTGATCAGCCGGTAAGAAATCTCCACCCAGGGCTTGCCCGCATACGCCGTCAGCTTCAGTTCAAATCCCGGCAGCTCATCCGGCAGGTTGCCCCCTCTGCGTTCGCCTTCCTCCGCAGATCTTCCGGCCAGTGCCCGTTCCATAGGCATACAGATCCCGTTGCATCGTAATACCGCTACCAGCGGCCCCTCCTCGATCACACACCACTCGGTCAGCGCCGGTCCGTACTGCGCGCCGTTTCCGTCCGTCAGATACGGCCCCACAAACTGCTCTGCCGTATAGGTTTTGCGCCCGTCTTCCAGCGTTTCAAAAATATGTTCCGCATCATCTGCCACCGTGAAACGCAGGCCGCCGTCGCCGCCATCCACCGTGATCCTGCCGCCGTCACGCGTAACGGTCAGTTTCGAAAATTCTTTCCCGGGCACTTCACTCTGCGTTCCCTGTTTGATCAGTTCCGCCTGCAGATCCTTCTTCTGATTTGCCGGCAGATCCGCCAGAAAACGCACAAACAGATACCGCGCGCTGCCATCCGCATACCGGCTGGTCACCTTGCTCTGCACCGGCATCCGCACGCCATCCTCGATGATCGCAATACTGTCTCCTTCTGCATACTCTCCCTGCGCAAAGGGGATCGCTACATTGCAATGCTCCGCAATGCGGTCATAGCGATACAGTTTCGGGAAATGCACCTGCAGGAACGGTTCTTTATTCTTCTTTACAAATCCGTCAAATAAACCGGCCATCGGACTCCTCCTGTTCGGATGAAGATACGGGGCATTTTCGCTTTCTTACGCCAATCGGCCTCCGTATCCGTTGTGATCGTCAGTTATACAAAATCTTCCCGCATCGGAGAAAAGATATCCAGCAGTATCCCTTCCTCCAGGCAGACGCAGCCGTGCTCAATCCCGTCTTTCTTCAGCATCGTATCCCCGGCTGTAACGATCCGCTTTTCCCCGCCGATCGTAAACTCAAACTTGCCCGATACCACATAGGTGATCTGTGTGTGCGGATGATGATGCAGTGCACCCACCGCCCCTTTTTCAAAACGGTTCTCCACCGTCATTACTTCATCCGTATAGGCCAGCACCCGGCGCACCACACCTTCGCCGCCCTTCTGTCCGTCAATCTCCGCATTCGTAACCCATACCTGATCTTTTTGAGTAAGCATCCTACCTTCTCCTTTCGTTTTTCCCATAAAAAAAATGATGCCATATAATCTATTATATGACATCTTTCCGCAGTATTCCACTGATCCTATGTGTAGTTAGCAAGAAATCCTTTGATTTTATGACATATTAAAACCACCCTCTTGGGTGGTTTTTAAATCATCAGCAGCTGACATTCAGCAGTTGTGCCCGGCCGTGCAGATGGAATACCATACTTTCGGCAGGAACAAAGATGCAGTCACCTTTGAAGAAATTGAGCATAAAACCGTCACCGCTCATACTGCCGCAGCCGTCCACACAAAGAAGTGCGTGAAAACTGTTGGCGTCGGTCTGGAAATCCACCAACCTGCGCTGGATCTCCGTGTTGAGCAGCACCCGCTCTACCTGAAAATACTTGCAGCGGGTCAGCAGTTCGCTGGCATAGCCATTACGGTATTTGAGCACACGCATCGGCTGTCTCGGTGCCAGGGAAGATCGCAGATCCGATACCTCCAGGGCTTTGTCGATGTGCAGTTCTCTGGTGTTGCCGTTCTTGTCCTTACGGTTGTAGTCGTACAGACGGTAGGTGATATTGCTGCTCTCCTGAATCTCCGCGATCAGCGCACCCGCTCCGATGGCGTGCACCGTTCCGGCCTCGATAAAGAACAGATCGTCCTTGCGGATCGGCACATGGTTTAAGATCTTCTCGATCGTACCGTCCTGTAAAGAACGCTTCACCACTTCCGCATTCACATCCCGGTTAAATCCGTAGATCAGTTTCGAATTTTTCCGCGCATCCAGGACATACCACATCTCGGTCTTGCCCAGGGAATTCTCCACGCGTTTTGCATACTCGTCATCCGGATGCACCTGCACACTCAGGTCCTTTTTCGCATCGATCAGTTTGATCAGGATGGGCAGTTCCGGCCGGCCTTCCGTGACGGACAATGGGTGGCTCCCCAGCCAGTCCGGGTGTTCTGCCAGTGCCGCCGCCAGGGTCTGTCCCGTTTCCGCGATCACCGACTCCCCGTCCGGATGCGTACTGCATTCCCATGTCTCCGCCAGGGGCGATAAGGGAATGTCCTTGGCAAAGTCATCGTTTAAGCGTGAACCGCCCCACAGATAATCCTTTGCCGCAGGTTTTAACAAAAATGGTTGTCTTTGATTCATATCGTAATTATACCGGCATCTCGTATTTGTGCTTATCGGCAGAGGAAATATCCTTACCCAGCTGTACCTCGATCAGCTGCAGACCCTTGTCTCCCGCGATCACGGTATGCTTGCAGCCAGCTGCCATGGTGATCACATCGCCCGGACGGATCGGCTGTTCCATACCGTCCACGATGGTCTTGCCCGATCCGCTGATCACGTTCCAAACCTCGTCTCGTTTGTCATGGCTGTGATAATTCATCTTATGGCCCGGATTCAGCGTCACCTTTACGGTCATGGACTCGGCTTCCACATCCAACACACGGTAGGATCCCCAGCTCTTCTCCGCAAACATGATCTGCTGGTTGATCGCATCCACAAACGGCTTGATGCGGCTGCTCTGCTCTTTATCCGAAACCAGGATACCTTCCGGAGATGCGGAGATCACCACATCCTTCAGGCCCATCGCCAGCACCGGAACACCCAGTTCATTTACCACATGTACATTTTCGCAGGTCTCATTTAAGATACCGTTACCCACGATGTTTTCCTGCATTGCTTCGGTCAGGGTATTCCAGGTACCCAGATCCTTCCACTGACCGGCATACTTAAGCACATCGATGGAAGTTTCCTGCTCTACGACCGCATAGTCAAAGGAGATCTTCTTTAACTGATCGTAATTGCCGAACAGCTCGGAATAATCCGAGGTACCCAGCAGTTCCTTTGCCTTATCCAAAACATAGGACAGTTTATACGCAAATACACCGCCGTTCCAGAGCGCTCCGGCTGCGATGTACTCTTTCGCCTTTTCTTCGGTCGGCTTTTCGGTAAAGCCCCAGGATCCGTCTGCCGTCGGCTTGATATATCCGTATTTCTCGGAAGGATAGGTCGGCTCGATTCCCATCAGGACCAGGTTCTTCTCACCCTTTGCCGCTGCCTTGTACAGCTCGTTCACGCACTGGAAATACTCCGCATCCACATACGGATCGACCGGACATACCGCTACGGCTTCGTCTGCCGGTACACCCTTTACATCGTGCAGATAGGCGGTTGCCAGAGCGATGGCCGCAAAAGTATCTCTTCTGCAGGGCTCCACGGAGATCCCCACATCATTGCCCAGCTGGTTATGGATCTCGGATACCTGAGACTTGGAAGTCGCGATGGTTACGGTCGCATCCGGATCGGTATTTTTGATCTGCCCGTAAATGCGCTGTACCATGGACTGATAGCCGTCCCCGGTCTTAAAGATCTTGATAAACTGCTTGGATCTTATATCGTTGGATAACGGCCATAACCGCTTTCCGGAACCACCGGACAATAAAATAATATTCATTCTGTACATCTCCTTGTTAAGTAAAATAATGCATTCCGTAGGAATTTTAGTTTAACACATCGATTATATTGCAGCCCTGCCGGATTGTCAATTTTCCGGCATCAGGACCACAGTTCCTCTATGCGCTTTACGATGACTTCGGCTGCAGCCTGATGCGCTGCATAGCCGGGATGCCAGCGGGCGCCCACGGTTTCCGGTGTGGTATTCGGGATGGCCAGATACTCCACCTTCGTATCGCCGCTGGCCTTGCTGTATTCCGCGATCGCCGCTTGGATCGTCGCGCCCATCTTATCGCCCAGAATGCCGAAACACCACAGGATATACGCGTTCGGGTTGTTCTTTCGCAGCGTCACAAGGAACTCCCGCATCGCCTCCTGCACCTTAAGGCGGTCTTCTTCCACATATTCGTCGCCGTCCATCCGCAGTTTCATGGTCTCTCCGGTCACCGGATCCGTAAAGGGCGGGTTATGAAAGGCACCGTCGTCATTGGTTCCCAGGTTCACACAGATCACCTCCGGCTGCCAGGAAGAAAAGTCATACTTTTCATGGAAGCCCATCGGTGCAAACTGCTCTGCCGGCACCAGGCCGCACACCTGCTCATAATACGGCGGGATGGTACACTTTCTCTGGTTGTCCCAGGACATATAGGTGCCCCAGCCGCTCTGGGAAATGATGTGATACTCCGCATCCAGCTCCTTCGATACCATATACGGATAGGAACGCACATGGCTAAAGAACATGGCGATCCAGTCTTCTTCCTTCGTATCCCCGATCGCGCCCTCAGCCGAGGTCACGCTGTCTCCGATAAACTCGAGCTTGTGCTTTTTCGGCTCTACCGGCAGCAACTCTCCATCCAGACGCAGACCGTAGATCTTGATGCAATGCTTCGGATCCCCGTTCATCGCCTGGGTTTCCTTGATGATACGGACATTGGTCGGCCGGGCCGCATTTCTGGCACGGAAAATGCATACCCATCTTCTCTCCGGCTCCACCATCTGTCTGGTCAGGATCGCACCGTTTACTTCCACGGCCATCCAGTTTTCCAGCCCTTCAAACGGTCCTTCCATCTCGGCCCACAGTTCGCTGCACTGCACGCACAGATCCAGAGACGCTCCCGACCACAGCAGTGTCAGCGGATCCCGCTCTGCGACCGTACGTCCCTGCACGCGGTAATTCTTTGTTTCCGTTAATTTGATCGTTTTCAATTCCATGTTCTAATCCCCCTTTTTGATGGAATATAAAATACTCCGCCTTCCCTTATATGGAAAAGCCTTTTAATCCAGTCCCTGTACCGCGGCGCCCTGTTGCAGCAAGGTCCGCAATTCCGCGATCTTTTTTTCCGTGATCTCTTCCCCCGGCACCAGGATCGGCTGCCCCGGCGGATAGACCGAGACAAAACCTGCACTCACCCTGCCGACGGCCCCGGCTAAGGCCATCCGTTCCTCCGGCAGTTCCGCGGCCCCGGCGATCGTCAGCGCCTGCGCATCGTTTCGCAGACCCCCTTCCCGGAGCACACGCACGCTCGCATCCCCGATCTGTCTGGCATCACACTCTTCCGCCTCCGACCTTCCGGCACAACACTCCTTCAACGCTTTTCGCAACTCCGGCATGCGATCCGCTTTCTCCAACGCCTCCGCCAGCCGCACATACCCTTCTTCCGTATCTGCCACGGTACAGATCAAAAGCACATAGGCCGGCAATGCCATTTCGCACTGCACGCCTTCCTTTGCCAGCCATTCCCCCAGAGCCACACCGCTTTTGCCATCCGGTGCAAAAATCAGGATCTTGCCCGGCTCCGGCACCTCCGAAGAGGCAGTCTCCTCCGAACCCTCAGGTACCCGGCTCCGACCGAAGCAATCCCAGACACCGATGTTCTTTAGGGAATGCAACCGCTCACTCAGCCGTTTTCTCCGTTCATAAAACGCCTGCCATACCGCCGTATCCCATTTTGATACCTGCTCCACGCATTCATCGATCGCGGCCATCAACAGATAGGACGGCGAGGAGGTCTGGTAAATACTCAAAAACCGCTGCACCTTTTCCGCCGGTACTCTTGTACTTCCCAAATGCAGCAATGCAGTCTGCGTCGGTGCCGGCAGGGTTTTGTGGACACTCATCACGACCACATCCGCCCCTTCCTGCAAGGCACTCTTCGGAAAGTCTTCCGAAAACCCGAGATGTGCTCCGTGGGCCGCGTCCACCAGAAGCGGGATCTCCTTCGTATGAAGATACTCCGCAATCTTTGCGATCTCCGAAGAAAACCCGTCATAGGACGGCGATGTCAGAAACACGGCTCCAATCCGAGAGTCCGCTTCCACCGCACGGCGCACTTCTTCCAAATCCACGCCCAGTCCGATCCGGCCGGCCTCCCCGCAATCTGCCTGCCTGCCGTACAGATAGCGCACCTTCAACTCCCGCAGTTGCACCGCATGATAGGCCGATCGGTGGGAAGCTCTCTGCAGCAGGATCGTACCATTCTTGGGTACGGCAGCCGAGATCGCCGCCAGCACCCCCGCCGTACTGCCGTTCACCAGAAAGAAGCTCTGCCGCGCGCCGTACAAAGCAGCCGCCCGCTCCTGCGCTTCTTTCAATATCCCTTCCGGTTCGTGCAGATCATCCAGCCCCGGTACTTCGGTCACGTCCCGCTCAAACCATGGTTCAAAAAAGGGGGCCACCCCTTTCACATTCCGTTTGTGTCCCGGCATGTGAAAAGGGTAAGCTCCCTTCTTGCAATATGCTTCAATTTGATTCAGTAACTCTCCCAATGCGTTCCCATTCCTTTTATTCTACGGGTATAGCGACAGCGTTCGGATCAGCCGCCGGTGCGGCTCCTGCATTCGGATCGGCTGCCGGGGTCGGCGCCGGCGTTGCTGCAGGCGCATTCGGATCCACCACCGTACCGTCCGGATATACGATCACGCCACCCGGATAGATCGCCGTACCGTCCGGATACAGGATGATACCGTTCGGCAACAGGAAGGTGCCGTCCGGCAGATAAACCGTGCCTTCCGGGAATACCGGTCCCTGCTGTGCCTCGGTCGGTGCAAGCGTCGGTTCTTCCTCAATGATCGTCGGTCCCGGGGTCGCCGTAGGTGTCGGAGACGGGGTCTCGGTCGGTTCTTCCGGTTCCGGCTCCGCTACGATATACCGCTCGTCCAGATAGTAGCAGATCACCGGACATCCGACATAAACATAATCATAGATCTTTGCCGCAGCGGAGGTCGGCAGGTTCACGCAGCCATGCGATCCGCTGTACTGATAAATATTCCCGCCGAATCGGGATCTCCAGGATGCATCATGCAGACCGATGCCCTTATTGAACGGCATCCAGTATTTCACCGGTGTCGCATAATCCGGTCCGCGGAGCACCGCATTTCTTGCCTTATAGAACACGCTGTGGATGCCGGCCGGGGTATGGCAGTTCTTTGCTTCATTACCGGTTACGCACAGGGTGGTAAATACGACCTCCCCTTTGTCCACAACATACACCGTCTGGTTGGTAATGTCCACTTCAACATAGAAATCGCCGATATCGCTGTCACCAAAAGTCACGCCCTTGGAATACCATACCGGTTCACGGGAAACCTGCGTTCCCGACAGCAGTTCTTCCGAAAGCTGCTGTGTTTCCTGCTCCACATTGATCTTCCAGCCGAAATCACCCTTCGGCAGATTTAACAGATACCCGTCTACGGTCGTGAACTGCTCGTCCTTGCGATAGGTACTGTATTTTTCATCCATCTGTTCCACATACTCGGTGACTTTGGCTTCGTTTAAGGAAACCGAGCCGTTCACCTCATCCACCCAGTCGCCGAATACGGAAAAATCCACCACTTCCGTTGCTTCACCAAAGGTGAATGTCACTTCCGAACCGGTAAAACCATTCAGCTTGTCCAGCTGCGCCGTCAGTCTCGAATCGTCCGAGCGTACCTCCGGCTCCCGGTAACAGCCGCTCTCATCCAGGTCTACCTGCTCCAGATGCTGCAGCAGCGCATTCTGTACACTTTGCTGCATCAGTTCCCGGACCACCACGGTGCCTTCTTCTTCCGGAACGATCACATACTTATGCTCCGTGATATCAAAACCGCCCAGATATGCATCCTTGGGCTGTTCCATATTTTCTTCCTGCAGGAAACTGATGGCATCCAGCTTCTGCGCCAGCAGCTCCCGGTCATAATTGACGGTACGATCTGCCGCGTGATCTTCCACCGAAAAGAAACTCATCGGCCACAGAAACGGATTCTGCTCCTGCTTGATCTGCCCCATCGTCTTGGAATACAGGCACTGAAAACCGATATCCTGCGCCGTAAGTACCGCTTCGGCACCATTGCGTCCCAGAATACGGATACTGTACTGCATATCCTCGGTATTCCGCCGCATTTCCGCATCGGCCGGAGCAAGATTGCCGTAAGAAACACCACCCACCCGGGTGTTATAGAACAGGTGGGAACTGTAATACAATGCCACACCAAAGTACACCACCGCCAAAACGGCGACTACTGCAATCCCGATGATCACTCCTTTTTTCTTTTTCATAACTTCCCTCTCACTCCGGCACCCGGTACCGGTCAAACACGCCCTTTCCCGCGGGGCTTTCCTGCAACGATTCCCTCAAAGCGATAATAATATCGATTCTCTTCCCAAAATGCAAGATGTTTTTTATATGATCCGTCGTATTGTCGTATATTGCCGGTAATTTGCCCTGGAAACCTTGATACCGGTGCGCTCCGTACTGGCATGCACGATCATTCCGTTTCCGATATAGATCCCCACATGTCCCGGATAGCAAATGACATCCCCGGGCTGTGCCGCATCAATGCTCGATACTTCCGTCCCGGCACTCCGCAATGCATAGGATGTACGCGGCACCTTGTATCCGAATTCCCGGTATACGGAGAATACAAAACCGGAGCAGTCCGCACCGTTGGTCAGGCTGGTACCGCCTGCAACATAAGGATTACCGATGAACTGGCAGGCAAATGCCGCGATCGACTTTCCGGTATCCCCGCCGTTGGCCGCATAGATGGACGATACATCATAGGTCGCGGAACTGGTTGTCGTGATCGTACCGGTCTCCCGGCTCTCTGCCACGGAACTCTCCGCCGATTCCCTCTGCGCCTCGGATGCCTGTCGGTTTTCTTCCTCGATCTGCTGCAGCGCTGCCGCTTCTGCCCGTTTCCGTTCGGCTTCTTCCGCTGCTTTGCGGGCTGCCTCTTCCGCTGCCTTGCGCGCCGCTTCTTCCGCCGCCCGTCTGCGTGCTTCTTCTTCCGCTCTTCTTCGGGCTTCCTCTTCTGCCCTTCTGCGGGCCTCTTCCTCTGCTTTTCTGCGGGCTTCCTCTTCCAAACGCCGGATCTCTGCCGTCTGTTCGCGGATCTGCTTTGCATATTCCGCAGCCTGCGCCTGTGCCACACGAATCTCTGCCGCATAATCGTCCGAGATCTCTTTGAGCTCCGCGATCACATCTTCCATATAGGCCTGCTCTTCTTCCTGGTCTTTCTCCAGTCCCAGCAGTTCCTCCCGCTCCGCTTCCAGCGCCGCCTTTCGGTCCGCCACTTCCTGCACGGTCTCCTGATAACGCGCCAGCATATTCCGGTCATACTCGTAAAGCTGCTCGATATAGTCCGCTTTCGTCAGCATATCCGCATAGCTTTCGGCCTGCATCAGGATCGCGGCGTAGCTGAACTCGCCCTCTTCATACATATATCGGATGCGGATCTTCATTGCTTCATACTGATCCAAAGCTCTTTGTTCCGCTTCCTCCAGCAGGATCTGTGACTCGTTGATCTCTTCACCCTTGTCTTCGATCTGCCCTTCCAGTACTTCGATCTCTGCCATCACCTGCGTGAGCGCTTCCCCGACCTCTTCGATCTGGGATTCCACATCTTCCTGTTCCGCCGCCAGCTCTTCCAGAGTTGCATTTACCTCATCCAGCTCCTGCTGCGTCTCCTCACGCTCCTCTTTGACATCGTCAATATCCGGATCGGCATATACCTTCAGGGGGCCGTAATTCAAAAACAGTATCGCACTCCCTGCGGCGCAGCCTGTGATTATCAGTTTTCGTAGTTTTTTTCGGTCTGTCATAGTTAACATAATAGCATATCAGTCTTCCGGTCGCAAGCATACAAGGAAACGATTTCCGTTTTCCGCAAGCAGTTTTGCCGCATCTCCGCGACCGATCTTGTACACCTGATCTCCGTTCTCACGGCCTTTCGGATTCAGCACCACGATGTTCAATTCGTTATATCCGATCAGCAACATCGCACTGCCGTCCCGGTACGACATCAGCACCGGAATATCCTGCGCCGTATAATACAGCAGCGCATCCGGCGTCACTCCGGACAGATCGACCACCACCGCCGTCGGCAGGTTCTCCTTCAGGATCTCCCGTGCGGTGCTGCCGTCTTCCATCTGTTCCGCGGTCTGCGTATGCACACCCATATAGGCCAGCATCGTATCCAAAGCCGCCGCCTGTACCGTCAGCGGGATCTCATCGGACTCAACCTTTGTCACCGATTCGCTGATCGCCATGATCTGATTCTTTACCGGCAACGACATACGCCGGTAAACCACGGTTCCGCCCGCATCGCGAACCACACCGCTGCCCTCAAACACCTCTTTGACCGGCTCATAGGCATTATCATAAATCCCCTGCAGATGGCCCTTCTGATACAGATAATAATACTCCTGCCGCGTTGCCGGCTCCGTCTCTGCAATTCGCTCTCCCTCAAAGATCACAAACCGCGGGTCCAGGATCTTCATGGAAGAGGTCTTGATCTCGCTGCGTACGGCGATCTGCACGATGGTTTCAAACCGTTCGGTCACGGCCGTTTCGATCGTATTCTTGGCATTCCCGCTCTTGGAATTGTTCAGGATCTGATCATCCACATAGGGCTGCAGCTCTCCGTTCTCATCACGCGTTGCGCGGTGCAGCGTGATCATCCCTTCGCTCACATCCACACCCGTGATAAAGATCCCCGGTTGCGAATACTCTTTCAGGATCGCCCCTTCCTCGTCACGGATACACACGCTGTGCATCGCAAATACCGTATGTCCGCTGATATCCTGGGTGATATCTTCCACCGCAGCGATACCGTAAACCAGATCTGCCCCGAAGAACGAGATCGGGATCACCCGCTCACCTTCGCCTGCACGCACCGGGCTCTCCACATTCGTCATCAGGTTTTTCATGGTCAGTTCTTTTGCATCATACAGATCCGAACCGTTGCTCCAGACCGCCATTACGCCGTCCGCCGAAGAGATCACGCCCCCGATCGGCAGTTCTTCCGCCAACGCCTTGCAGCCGGCACCTTCCAGAGACACGTCATATACGCTGTCCTGCAGCAAAAGATGCAGGTCGTGATCCCCGGCAAATGCCAGTTTTTCCATATCGTGATTCAAAAATTCGTATCCGCCGTCATAGGGCACAAACACTTTTTCTTCCACGGTGTTGAGCGTACTGTCGTATTCATAGACCGTGACTCCCATCTGCCCCTCATGTCCGCCGCAGTTCATATAACCATAGACCAGAAAGACGATATTGCCCGTCTCCTGCACCTGGCAAATGCGGATATCATGGGATCTGGCCGTTTCCCTGCGATCCTTCAGGTCGTCACCGTAGAAACTGAACACCTCGGAAATATGGTTATCCGAAGCATCATATACAAACAGTCTGCCGCAATTTACAAAAGCCAGAATGTTTCCGTCCAGGCTTTCCATTTTCTGCACATCCGTGTCTGCGATGCCCAGTACGATCTTGTTTCCGGCGATCACCGATGCCACATCCGGCACGCCTTCTTTTTTCTCCTGCTCTCCCAGGGTAAAGATCTGATCCGTCGTGCGCTCATAATCCAGCAGATACATTCTTTCGGATCCCAGACGCACCCGGAAACATTCTTCCACAAAATAGCTGCGGACTCTGGTTTCCTCCGGGATCTGAACGATATAATCCAGGCAGATCTGCGCCGTTTCCGCATCGATATCTTTCACTGACGCCATGGGTTCCGTCAGCTGTTCCACCGGCAGATTTCCCCAGCATACCTGATTCGCTCCGGAATGGATATCCACTTTATGAAAGGTAGTATTATCGCCCTGCGCGTTGCTCTCCAGATAGGTCGGCAGTTCGGCCGCTCCCCGGACCCGGTCAAAGGTCAGCTCGCTGAAATGACTGACAAAATCCAGTTTTTCCGCCAGTGCGCATTCGGAACTACGCAAAAGCTGCGTGTAATAATACAGCTTTGCGCCGGCATTCGTCTCCAGCATCAGACACAGGGAATACTCCGCGTCCTTCCGCAACAGGTCTTTGATCGTCAGACTGCCGCGGATCGTATCCCCTTCTCTTGCATAATCATAGATCTGGGTTTCTTCGATCAGTCGCTCATCCTGCAGGGAACGGATCTTAAAGGAGATACGGTCGATCTCGTTTCCGTAGGTATCCACCACAAATTCCAGTTTGCGCTCATCCGGAAGCGGCGTAATATGCTCCCGAACCCTTGCGGCATCCATCTCCTGCGCATACCCGTGCATCTGGTTGAACGGGCGGTTTTCGCATAAAAAACTGACCAGAGGATAGGTGGCATCCGGCATCGACATTGTCATATCCGTATTACCGCGATTCATAAAGGAACTCAACACGAAAAGAGAGAGGATAAAAATCCCCCCGCAGTAGATGATCCGTAATATTCCTTTGCTGATGTGGTACCCTCTTCCTCTCATAAAACGAGCCCCCCTTCTATTACAAAGGGGGGAAATCCTTTACTGCATTTTCTTTTCTTACTTCAACGCCTGGATACGAGCGATCGCCCTCTTCAGCGCGATCTCTGCGCGGTCAAGATCGACACCGTCATCTCTCGCCGCGATACGCTCCCGTGCTCTCTGCTCAGCCGCAGTGGCACGTTCCTCGTTGATCTCGCCGGGCCACTCAATGAGCTCTGCCAGGATGGTCACCTTATCCTGCAGGATCTCTGCAAAGCCTGCATGCAACGCTGCTTTTTTCTCACCCTCGGAAGTGGTGATGGTAAGCACGCCCGGGCTCACGATCACGGTCAGCGGCACATGGTTCGCATAGATACCCAACTCGCCTTCCGTTGTATTAAATTCCACCATCTCCACCGGAGCCTCATAAAAGATACGCTCCGGAGTGACGACTTTTAAATGAAATGTTGTGTCTGCCATTCGACTTTACCTACAAATTGAATCACGATTTAATTCTTCTTGTTTGCACGTGCAACAACTTCATCGATGCTGCCTGCATTCAGGAATGCACTCTCCGGAATGTTATCATGCTTGCCGGCCAGGATCTCCTTGAAACCACGGATGGTCTCGGTGATCGGCACATACTTGCCTTCCATACCGGTGAACTGTGTTGCTACGAAGAACGGCTGGGACAGGAAACGCTGTACCTTTCTTGCACGGCTTACGACCAGCTTGTCGTCTTCGGAAAGTTCGTCCATACCGAGGATGGCGATGATATCCTGCAATTCCTTGTATCTCTGCAGGATTGCCTGCACCCCGCGGGCTACATCATAATGCTCACGGCCTACGATACGCGGATCCAAAATACGGGATGTGGAATCCAGCGGGTCTACTGCCGGATAAATACCCTGCTCGGAGATCGCACGGGACAATGTTGTGGTTGCATCCAGGTGTGCGAATGTGGTTGCCGGAGCCGGATCGGTCAAGTCATCGGCCGGCACGTAAACTGCCTGTACCGAAGTGATGGAACCGTTCTTGGTGGATGTGATACGCTCCTGCAGCGCACCCATCTCGGTCTGCAGTGTCGGCTGATAACCAACGGCAGAAGGCATACGGCCAAGAAGTGCGGACACCTCGGAACCTGCCTGTGTGAAACGGAAAATATTATCGATGAACAGAAGTACGTCCTTACCGCCTTTATCACGGAAGTACTCTGCCATGGTCAGACCGGTCAGACCTACACGCATACGTGCCCCGGGCGGCTCATTCATCTGTCCGAAGATCATGGCCGTCTTGTCGATAACGCCGGACTCACTCATTTCGTGATACAGGTCGTTACCTTCACGGGTACGCTCACCTACACCGGTGAATACGGAGAAACCGTCATGCTCGGTTGCAATGTTACGGATCAGCTCCTGAATAAGTACGGTCTTACCTACGCCGGCACCACCGAACAGACCGATCTTACCACCTTTCTGATAGGGGCAAAGCAGGTCAACGACCTTGATACCGGTCTCCAGCATTTCCTGCTCTGTGGACTGCTCCTTAAATGCAGGTGCTGCTCTGTGGATCGGTTCATAATCCACGCCTTCCGGAGCGGGCTTGTTATCGATCGGCTCGCCGAGTACGTTGAAGATTCTTCCCAAAGTCTTTTCGCCTACCGGCACTTTGATGGGGCTGCCGGTTGCGATCGCATCCATACCGCGAACCAAACCGTCGGTCGGTCCCATAGCCACACAACGAACCGTATCATTTCCCAGATGCTGCGCAACCTCGACTACCAGATTGGTGCCGTCCTGACGCTGAATACGGATCGCTTCATTGATCTCGGGCAGGCTGTCTTCAAACTTCACGTCAAGCACTGCACCGACGATCTGTGTCAGTCTGCCTTTCTTTTCCTCTGCCATAGTGTCTGTTTCCTTCCTTGTTTTTCGAAAGTACCGTTAACTGATCGCGTCAGCTCCGGCTATAATTTCTGTCAGCTCCGTCGTGATCTTGCTCTGTCTTGCACGGTTGTACAACAGTGACAGATGCTCGATCATCTCAGCTGCATTATTGGTCGCATTATCCATTGCCTGCATGCGGGCACCGTTCTCACTGGCCTGTGCCTCGATCAGCGCACCGTATACCATGCTGGAAATGTATTTCGGAATGATCAGATTGAGTGCTTCTTCATCTTCCGGTTCAAAGTTCATCGGTACATCCACGTACTGTTTTTCTTTTTCATCCAGTTCGCTCTCACCGATCTCTACCGGCAGGAGTTTCAGCATCGTCGGAATATGGCTCACCGTGTTCTTAAAGAAGGTGTATGCCAGATAGATCTCGCCGATCTCGCCTTTTTCAAAAGCTTCCAGCAGTTCTTTCGTTACGGTCATACCATCACGATAGGTGGGCGCCTCGATCGCCTCGGAAAAATCACGCATTACCTCATAGCCTTCCCGAAGCATCGCATCCTTGCCTTTTTTACCGATCGCATAGATCACGGTATTTTTCTTGTCAAATTCCGGATTTCTGGTCACCAGCTTGATCACGTTGGAGTTGTATCCGCCGGCCAGACCCTTGTTGGAAGTGATCATAACCACGGCACGCTTCTCGCTCGTACCGCCCTTCATATACGGATGTTCCAGATCCCTGGACCTGGCGAGTATGGACGTAACGGTATCGTACAGTTCATTGAAATAGAACATGGACTGCTCGGCACGCGCCTTGGCACGCTGCAGTTTTACCGTGGACACCAGTTTCATGGCCTTGGTGATCTGCTGCGTGCTCTCGACACTGCTTTTACGTCTTTTGATGTCTCTCATCGACGCCATAACTACATTACCTCATACATCGGATGATTAGTCCTCTGTCTTCTCAAAATGATTCTTAAAGGATTCGATCGCCTTCACCAGCTTCTCTTCGATCTCCTTGGACATCTCCTTTTCGGTACGGATCGCCTCAGGGATCTCCGGATACTTGGTATCGATAAACTCAAACAGTTCGCTCTCAAAACGCTGGATATCGCTGACTGCCACATCCAACAGATACTTCTTGGTAGCAACGTAAATGATGATGATCTGATACTCAACCGGCATCGGCTTGTACTGCGGCTGCTTCAGCATCTCACGGATACGCTCACCCTGTGCCAGACGCTCTTTGGTATCGGCATCGAGCTCGGATCCGAACTGGGAGAATGCTGCCAGCTCACGATACTGTGCCAACTCCAGACGGATCGGGCCGGCGATCTTTTTCATTGCCTTGATCTGTGCGGAACCGCCTACACGGGATACCGACAGACCGGCGTTGATTGCCGGACGGAAACCGGAGTTGAACATTTCGGTCTCCAGGTAGATCTGACCGTCCGTAATGGAAATAACGTTGGTCGGAATATACGCAGATACGTCACCTGCCTGGGTTTCGATGATCGGCAGAGCCGTCAAAGAACCGCCGCCGTAATCTTTATTCATACGGGCTGCACGCTCCAGCAGTCTGGAGTGCAGATAGAATACGTCACCCGGATAAGCCTCACGCCCGGGCGGACGTCTCAGCAGCAGGGAAAGTGTACGATATGCCGTTGCGTGCTTACTCAGGTCGTCATAGATAACCAGGACATCCTGGCCGTTATCCATCCACTCTTCACCGATCGCACATCCTGCATAAGGAGCGATGTACTGCAGCGGAGCCAGCTCGGAAGCGGTTGCCGCTACGATCGTTGTGTAAGACATTGCGCCGTACTCTTCCAGTGTCTTTACGATAGATGCGATGGTAGAAGCCTTCTGACCGATCGCAACATAGATACATTTTACATTCTGTCCCTTCTGGTTGATGATCGTATCGATCGCAATCGCGGTCTTACCGGTCTGGCGGTCACCGATGATCAACTCACGCTGACCTCTTCCGATCGGCACCATGGAGTCGATTGCCTTGATACCGGTCTGCAGCGGGGTGTCTACAGACTGTCTTGTGATAACACCGCTTGCCACACGTTCGATCTGACGGAACTTTGTGGTGTTGATGGGTCCCTTACCGTCGATGGGCTGGCCCAGTGCGTTTACAACACGTCCCAGCATCTCATCGCCTACCGGTACCTCAACCACGCGGCCGGTCGTCTTTACAGTGTCGCCTTCGTTAATGTTCCGATGGCTTCCCAAAAGCACGGCACCCACGTTGTCCTCTTCCAGGTTCATGACCATGCCGTATACTTCGCCGGGGAATTCCAGCAACTCGCCCTGCATCGCATTCTGCAGACCGTGTACACGGGCAATACCGTCCGCCACCTGAATGACAGTACCCACTTCAGAGACTTCCAGTTTATCGGCATATCTCTTGATCTGATCCTTGATCACCGAACTGATTTCTTCTGGTCTTAAATTCATGGAT